>NZ_JBYSWM010000018.1:0-86452 GCF_058781125.1 Pseudogulbenkiania sp. FW507-F1
TTGTTAAAGAGCGGTGCTGACTGCGTCGTTTCCGTCGCTGCGTCAGCTGAGGAGGCGAACTATACGCCCCGACCCCCACCCCGTCAACGCCTTTTTGCAGAAAAACACCAAAAAAAGCGCCTCCCAGCAAAAATCAGCATGCAAACGCCTGAATAGAAACAACTTACCCGATAGACATTTTTTACCGCCCACCCAACTCACCCGCCTGCCGCGCCGCTTCCGGCCCGCCGGCACCGCGCTGAAAATGCAAAAAGCCGGCGAAATCGCCGGCTTTTTTTGGAAATACCGCTTCCGCACAATCGGAAGCGGTACAGCATCCCGTTACAGCACGTAGCGCGCCAGGTCTTCGCGCTGCGACAGCATGTCAAGCTTGCTGTCGACGTAGGCGGCGTCGACTTCGAAGCGGCCGGTGCGGGCGTCGAAGGAGATTTCCTCGAGCAGCTTTTCGATCACGGTGTAGAGGCGGCGCGCCCCGATGTTCTCGGTCTTTTCGTTGACGTGCCAGGCGATCTCGGCCATGCGCTGGATGCCGCTGTCGGCGAACACCAGCTCGACGCCTTCGGTCGCGAGCAGTGCTTCGTACTGGCGCGTCAGGCAGGCGTCGGTGTTGGTGAGGATCTGGCGGAAGTCGTCGACGGTCAGCGAGGTCAGTTCGACGCGGATCGGGAAGCGGCCCTGCAGTTCCGGAATCAGGTCGGACGGCTTGGCGAGGTGGAAGGCACCGGAGGCGATGAACAGGATATGGTCGGTCTTGACCATGCCGTACTTGGTGGTGACGGTGGTGCCTTCGACCAGCGGCAACAGGTCGCGCTGCACGCCGGCGCGCGACACGTCGGCGCCGTTGCCTTCGCTGCGGCTGGCGACCTTGTCGATTTCGTCGATGAAGACGATGCCGTTCTGTTCGACGTTCTGCAGCGCTTCTTGCTTGATCTCGTCTTCGTTGACCAGCTTGGCGGCTTCTTCTTCGATGACTAGCTTGAGCGCTTCGGCCACGTTCAGCTTGCGCGCCTTCTGCTTGCCGGCGCCCAGGCCCTGGAACATGGTCTGCAGCTGGCTGGAGAAGTCTTCCATGCCCGGCGGGGCGAGGATTTCCATCTTGCCCTGCGGCGCGGCGACGTTGATTTCGATTTCCTTGTCGTCGAGCTTGCCCTCGCGCAGCATCTTGCGGAATTTGAGCCGGGTGGCGCTGTCTTCGGGCTTGCTGGCGGGCGCTTCTTCCTCGCCGGAGAAGAAGCCGGCCGGCTGACGGGCCGGCGGCAGCAGCACGTCGAGGATGCGGTCTTCGGCGGCGTCTTCGGCGCGGTGACGCAGGCGCTTGATGGCGGTGTCGCGGGTGTCCTTGATGGCGATCTCGGTGAGGTCGCGGATGATGGTGTCGACGTCGCGGCCGACGTAGCCGACCTCGGTGAACTTGGTGGCTTCGACCTTGATGAAGGGGGCGTTGGCGAGCCGCGCCAGGCGGCGCGCGATTTCGGTCTTGCCGACGCCGGTCGGCCCGATCATCAGGATGTTCTTGGGGGTGATTTCGCTCTTGAGCGGTTCGCTCACCTGCTGGCGGCGCCAGCGGTTGCGCAGGGCGATGGCCACGGCGCGCTTGGCGGCGTCCTGGCCGATGATGTGCTTGTTCAGCTCGTGAACGATTTCCGGCGGGGTCATTTGGGTCATGGCGTATTTCCGGCAAGGTTGACCGAAGGCGTCGGCCAAGCTGGGGTCCGGCTCCGGCTGGGACCACCGCACACTCTTATATAGAGTCGCGGCGGTCGGATGTTACGGTGGCCCCGAGACGGTCGGGGCGTGCTTTGGCAAACCCCATCGCGACGGGCGTGCCGGCCTCCTCGGTGCGAGCGCCGCTGGCGCTCAGGGGACGGAGGCGGTCGCCGGGTCGATGGGCTTTCAGTCCAGCGTCTCGATCAGGTGGTTGTGGTTGGTGTAGATGCAGATGTCGCCGGCGATCTCCAGCGACTTCTTGACCACCACGGCCGGGTCGAGTTCGGTGTTCTCGAACAGCGCGCGCGCCGCCGACTGGGCGTAGGCGCCGCCGGAGCCGATCGCCGCGATGCCCTGCTCGGGCTCGAGCACGTCGCCGTTGCCGGTGATGATGAGCGTGCTTTCCTTGTCGGCCACGATCAGCATCGCTTCCAGGCGGCGCAGCATGCGGTCGGTGCGCCAGTCCTTGGCGAGTTCCACCGCCGAGCGCACCAGGTGGCCCTGGTGCTTTTCCAGCTTGGCTTCGAAGCGCTCGAAGAGGGTGAAGGCATCGGCGGTACCGCCGGCAAAACCGGCCAGCACCTTGTCGTGATAGAGGCGGCGAACCTTGCGCGCGGTGGCCTTGATCACGATATTGCCGAGGGTGACCTGTCCGTCACCGCCCAGCGCCACGCGCTGTCCACGGCGGACGGAGACGATGGTGGTTCCGTCAAACTGCTGCATGTTCTTGTTCCAATGAAAAAAGCTACCGGCGAGCTGCCAGCAGCTTTTCAGGATATGTAGGCAAGTGGACGGATTGCAAGCGGGTCAGGACACGCCGCCGCGGATCAGCCGGTAGAGTTCGTCCTTCAGCGCCAGACGGGTTTTCTTGAGCCGTTCCAGTTCCACATCGCTGGCGGCCTCCAGCTCGTTCTCGATGCGCACCACGGCCTTGTCGGCCTGCTCGTAGTCCATGAACAGGCGGGTAAAGCGAGCGCTATCCTGCTTGAGCTGGTGGATCTCGTCCTGATCGCCGGGAAACTCGGCGGCGAGGGGGTGATGGTCGATGTGCATGGCACGCTCCGGCAAGTGATGGAAGGCAATAGGGGATGAAACCATGCTACGCCCGACGCCGGATGACCCCGTTGACCTGTATCAAATACGCACAGTCTCCATGTTAATGATAATAATTTGCGTTATCATTCTTGCATGAACTCGCGTACCGAACGTTTTGCCGCCCTGAGCGGCGTCACGCTGCTGCACGTCGCCGCGCTGGCCGGGCAGACCCTGCTGGCCGCTCAACACGTGCCGATCACGCCGCCGCAATTGGCACGCATGGAACTGGTGTCCCTTGTCGCGCCGCATCCGGCCGCTCCGGCGCCGGTCGTGCCGACGGCGCCACACCCCGAACCGAAGCCCAGGCCCGAGCGCCCGGCCGCGCGCCGTAGCGCGGCCACCTCCCAGCCGCTATTGAGTACCTCGGCGCCGCGCCCCAGTGCGGCGACACCGAGCGCCAGGCCGTCCCCGGCCCCGGCGCCGGAGGAGCACCGCAGCGAGGCCACAGCCACCGCCAGCAGCGCGGCCCCGGCCAAAGCGGCCGAGGCGGCCGACGCCCCGATCACCCCGCCGCTCTACCGCGGCGGCTACCTGGACAACCCCAAGCCGCGCTACCCGGCGCTGTCGCTGGAGCTGAACGAGACCGGCACGGTGCGGGTACGGGTGCAGGTGAGCGCCGAAGGCCGCCCGCTGGACGTCAGCCTGGCGCAGAGCAGCGGCTACCTGCGGCTGGACCGCGCGGCGCTGGAGGCGGTGCGCCAATGGCGCTTCGTGCCGGCCCGGCGCGGGCAGGAGGCCATTCCCTTCAACTTCATCGTACCCGTCGATTTTTCCATCAAAAGCCACTGAACCATGAATCTGCTGACCGTATTCCACCAGGGGGACGCCGTGCTCGTGACGGTGTTCATGCTGCTCATCGCCATGTCGATCCTGACCTGGTACGTCATCGCGCTGCGCGCCGTGCAGGGCTGGCGTGCGCGCCGCGACAACAAGTTGGCCGAAGCCGCGTTGTGGAACGCCGCGAACTGGCCGACGGCGGAAGCGGCACTGGCCGAGTCGAATTCGGCCTACGCCAACCTGGCGCGCGACGGCCTGTCGGCGCTGCGCCACTTTCATGCCAACGCGCAGCGCTCGCTGGGGCAGGCCTGCGACCTGAACGAATTCCTCACCCGCGCCATCCGCAAACGGCTGGCGCAGGAGACCGGCCGCCACGAGGCGGGCATGACGCTGCTGGCCTCGGTCGGCTCGACCGCGCCGTTCATCGGCCTGTTCGGCACGGTGTGGGGCATTTACCACGCGCTGGTGAACATCGGCGCACAGGGACAGGTGTCGATCGCGACCGTGGCGGGGCCGATCGGCGAGGCGCTGGTGGCGACCGCCGCCGGCCTGGCGGCGGCGATTCCGGCGGTGCTGGCGTACAACACCTTCATGCGCCTGCAGCGGGTGATGGCGCAGCAGATGGACCACTTCGCGCACGACCTGCACGCGCAACTGCTGACCCAGGCGGGAGAGATCGATGGCGTTCGGTAGTTTCGACAAGGGCGAGCACGCCCCGATGGCGGAGATCAACACCACGCCGCTGGTCGACGTGATGCTGGTGCTGTTGGTGGTGTTCATCATCACCGCGCCGCTCTTGACCAACGCGGTCAAGGTCGACCTGCCGCAGGCGGCGGCGGCCCGCTTCGAGGACAAGCCGGAGGCGATCCGCCTGGCGGTCCAGCCGGACGGCCGCTACTTCTGGAACGACGCCCCGGTGGCGCGCGAGGCGCTGGCGGCGCGCTTCGCCGCCGCCGCGCGCGCCAACCCGCAGGTCGAACTGCACCTGCGCGCCGACAAGAACGCGCGCTACGAGTACGTCGCCGAGGCGCTGGCCAGCGCCCAGCAGAGCGGCGTGAGCCGCATCGGCTTCGTCACCGAAGCCCCCTGATCCACCCCTGATTCCCGCGCGACACGCCCCACGGACCTCCATCACAGAGGGAGGCCGCGGGTCGTCTTGCGCCCGGAATCCGTCACCACCCACCCTTTTGCAGAGGAAACCATGAGCCCAAAGAGCCTGAAGGCTTCGGCCAACGTCGCTCAATCCAAACTGCCGGCCCGGCTCACCGCCGGCATGCTGGCGGCGGCGCTGTCGCCGGCGCTGGCCTACGCCGCCGGCACCACGGCGGACAGCGCCGAACTCGAGACGGTCAGCGTGACCGCCGAGCAGCCGCTGCGCGTCAGCTACAAGACCGAGACCTCGAACATCGGCAAGCAGAAGCAGGCGCTGAAGGACATCCCGCAGGCGATCACCGTGGTCAACCGCCAGTTGCTGGACGACCAGCTGGCCAGCAACCTGAAGGACGCGCTGAAGAACGTGTCGGGCATCACCTTCGCCGCCGGCGAGGGCGGCCGCTCCGGCGACCAGGTCTACCTGCGCGGCTTCGCGGCGTTCCAGGACACCTACCGCGACGGCCAGCGCGACGTGGCGCAGTACAACCGCGACCCGTTCAACGACGAGAAGATCGAGGTGCTGAAGGGGGCGAGTTCGATGCTGTTCGGCCGCGGCAGCACCGGCGGCGTGGTCAACCAGGTCAGCAAGACGCCGTTCGCCGGGGAAAAGCTCGAGGGCAGCCTGAGCGTCGGCACCGACGACTTCCTGCGCATGACGCTGGACATCAACCAGGCCTTCAGCGACACGGCGGCCGCGCGCCTGAACCTGATGGCGACCAACGACGGCACGCCCAACGGCATCGAGGTGGCGAAGCGCTGGAGCGTGGCGCCGTCGCTGGCCTTCGGCCTGGGCGAGCCGACCACGCTGACGCTGTCGCACCTGCACCTGACCGAGAACAACACGCCGATGCTGGGCGTGCCGTACGACCCGAACACGCACCGTCCGATCGACGTGCCGGCCGACCGCTACTACGGTCTGCAGGGCATGAACAGCGAGGACATCCAGACCGACATCTCCACCGTGCGCCTGAGCCACAAGTTGGCCGAAGACCACGAACTGAGCAGCCAGCTGCGCGTCGGCCGCTACGACCGCTGGCTCACCGTGGCCCAGCCGCAGCTGCGCAACGACAGCAACAGCGGCGGCGTCAGCGCCGGCACCCCGGTGACCGACGCCACCCTGCTGCGCTATTCCGGCAAGAACCGCGGCTCGCTCACCGAGGTGCAGGCGTGCGGACCGCCAACCTGTGGACCACCTACAAGCTGAGCGACACCGTCACCGCCGGTTTCGGCGCCTACTACACCGGCAAGCGCTATTCCAGCGACAGCAGCAAGGACCAGTCGGCAGCCAACTACCTGCCGGGCTTCATCCGCTACGACGCGATGCTGGCGTACGAGACCCGCAAGTACAAGGTGCAGCTCAACCTGAACAACCTCACCGACAAGAAGTACTACATCGGCCAGAACACCGGCCACGCCTACGCCGGCAACCAGCGCGAGGCGCAGCTGACCATCGGCTACAAGTACTGAGCCCCCCCGCGTCCGGGCTTCGGCCAACCCCGGGGTTGGCCGAAGCCCTTGCCCCCGACTCCGCATCGAACAACCGCGCCGGCACGGCGCCCGAAAGGCAACGCACATGCTGCTCCACGTCCCCGACGTCCTCACCCCCGAAGAACTGGCGCACGGCCGCGCCCTGCTCGAACGCGCCCCGTGGGCCAACGGCCGCCTCACCGCCGGCAGCCAGTCGGCGCAGGTCAAACGCAACCTACAGCTGCCGCAGGACTGCGCCGAGGCGCGCGAGCTGTCCGCCATGGTGGAGGCCGCGCTCCAGCGCAACAGCCTGTTCTTCTCCGCCGCCCTGCCCAAGAAGGTCTTTCCGCCGCTGTTCAACTGCTACCAGGGCGGGATGGACTTCGGCAACCACGTCGACAACGCGGTACGCGCCGACCCCTTCGGCGGCGACTGGGTGCGCACCGACGTGTCCTACACGCTGTTCTTCACCGGCCCGGACGAATACCAGGGCGGCGAACTGGTGGTCGAGGACTACTACGGCCTGCACCAGGTGAAGCTGCCCGCCGGCGACATAGTGCTGTACCCGTCGACCAGCCTGCACCGCGTCGAACCGGTCACCGCCGGCGCGCGCATCGCCTCGTTCTTCTGGACCCAGAGCATGGTGCGCGACGACGCCAGGCGCAGCCTGCTGTTCGACATGGACAGCGCCATCAGCAGCCTGCGCCGCACGCACGGCGACAACGACGCGCTGATCATGCTCACCGCCAACTATCACAATCTCTTGAGAATGTGGGCCGACATCTGATACCACAGCCGCGTTGACAATGTTCTTGCCGCGCCCGAGGAGCTCATCCACACTGTCATAACAAAGCCTTGGGTGCGCACACCCAGCGGGCAGACAAGATGGGAGAGAAACATGGACGCCACGACGACGGCCAGCCGGGAAGTCACCCTGCAGCCGGACGAACTGATCATCACCAAGACCGACCCCAAGGGCCACATCAGCTACGCCAACCGGGTCTTCATGCGCATCTCCCGGTACGCCGAACCGCAGCTGCTGGGACAACCGCACAACATCATCCGCCACCCCGACATGCCGCGCGGCGTGTACCGCCTGCTGTGGAAAACGCTGCAGGCCGGCCAGGAGTTCTTCGGCATCATCAAGAACTACACCGCCGACGGCGACTATTACTGGGTCATGGCCAACATCACGCCGGATTACGACCGGCACGGCCAGCTGATGGGCTACTACTCGGTGCGACGCTGCGCCACGCGCAAGGCGATCGACACCATGACCGAGCTCTACCGCCGCATGCGCGAGATCGAGGCCAGCAGCGGCAAGGCCACTGCTCCCGACGCCTCGGTGGCCTGGCTGCTGGAAGAGGTCAAACGCCGCCAGTACAGCTCGTTCGAAAACATGGTGCTGGACCTGAACAAACCGGCCCAAGCGGGAGCAGCCCAGCGATGAACACTCCACTCCAGCGCAAACGTTCCCCCTTCATCCGCGACTACATCAAGTTCGCCCTGCTCGCCTTCAACCTGCTGCTGGTGCTGAGCTTCGTCGCCCACTTCTTCGCCCCGGACGGCGCCCAGCCCTACATCCTGGGCCTGGTGTTGCTGTGCTCGCTGCTGGCCTCGGCCTTCATCCAGCGCCAGTCCGGCCGCATCCTGGCCACCCTGGACACCCTGCACGAACAGCTCGGCTACGCCCGCTCGGGCGAACTGCACCACCGCGCCACGCGCACCCAGAAACAGGGCGAGGTCGGCATGGTGGCGTGGGAGCTGAACGACTTCATGGACCTGGTGGAAACCTACTTCAAGGAAATGAACACCTGCTTCGGCCGCGTCAGCCGCGGCGATTACAGCCGGCGCCCGCTGAAGGAGGGCCTGCCCGGCGTGTTCGCCAGCTCGATGGACAACATCGACAAGGCGATCCAGGCCATGGAAGACAACAGCGAGTTCGTGCGGCGCAACCGGCTGTCCTCGCAACTGAACCATCTCAACGCCCCCAACCTGCGCCAGAACCTGGCCGCCAACCAGGCCGACCTCGCCGCCATCAGCGAGGCCATGGAAACCGTGTCGGACATCACCCGCAGCAATGCCGACGGCGCCCGCGAAAGCCTGGAGAGCGCCGCCCGCCTGAGCGGCAGCCTCGACACCATCGCCGCCAGCGTGCACAGCATGAGCGACGCCAGCCATGCGCTGAACCAGGCGTGGCAAGGCATCGAGAGCTCGCTCTCGGCCATCTCCGACATCGCCGACCAGACCAACCTGCTGGCGCTCAACGCGGCCATCGAGGCAGCGCGCGCCGGCGAGACCGGGCGCGGCTTCGCCGTGGTCGCCGACGAGGTGCGCAAGCTGGCAGAGCGCAGCAAGGACACCGCCCACCAGGTGCAGACCGTGCTGGCCTCGCTGTCGGCCCGCATCGCCGACATGCAGAGCAAGTCGCAGCAGGCCGGCGGCGTCGCCAACGAGGTCAAGACCTCGGTCGACGCCTTCCGCCAGCATTTCGCGCGTCTGGCGCAAAGCTCGGACGAAGCGACCAGCCAGGTGTACCGGGTGCGCGACAAATCGCAATCGTCGCTGGTCAAGGTCGGCCACATCATGTTCAAGCAGCACGTCTACCATGCCGTCGAGGAGGGGCAGCAGGCCGGCCCGCCACCGCGCCAGGAGCAGCTGGACGAACACCTGCACGCCTTTGCCGCCACCCGTGCCTACGGCGAATACCGGCAGCCACAAGCCGCCCTAGAGCAATGCGTGTCGTCGGCGCTCAGCGCCTCGCAGCAGCCGGACGGCATGGACGAAAACCAGATCATCCAGTTGATGAGCGAACTGGAGCAGCACAGCCAAGCCATGCTGCAACTGTTCGACCGCATGGCCGACGAGCGCTCCGCCCACTAGCCATGACCCGTGCCGGCGTCTTCCCTGACGGGGCGCCGGCCCTCACCCTCCCCTGCTGCCTCGTGTCACCCGGCGCTTCCTGCGCCGACCGCTGCAACGCTCCTCCCTCCGCCTCCCGCCCCGCCTCTCGACCTGCCGTCGACTCCTGGCCATGCCCTGATTCAGCCCCACCGGTCCCAAGGCGGTACTGCCGTGCCCCAGGATAAGCACCTTTGCAAAGCCCTGACCGCCCAAGCACCGCGACGTCGTTGCGCGGCGTTGCCGTGCTACGTGTACTGCCTGCCGCCGCGCGCCTGGCCAAAATCGCCGCACCGGGTTTTGTCCGCGCCCCGTAAAGACAGCGAGTCCGCAGGGATACACCAGCACTGCAGCGCTCAATCCTGCAAGAGCCCGACATCGCCGGAATACAATTATTTACGTAAATAAATAATGTATTTCATTTTATAAATTACAAACAAAGAAAAGACCGTCATAACTCCACCACAGCGTCAGAAAAATCCGTCCGCAAAATAACCCCCGCTTCACCCCAAAAAAGCACCAACCCATCCGGCCAGGCCATGCCCCATGGGAACCGCCTCCCAGCCCGCCAGGGTTTGAAACAAAAACCAAGGATGCGTGGCCGTTTGTTTACACACATAATTTAAAATCCAACGACCACGGCCCTGACAACAACATCCACACCGCCGTGGCCCGGCTGGCCAGCCTCCCGGCAGACCGGACGACACTCGACACAGACCATCTGGAGCACACCGCATGCGCCTACGCACACGACTAATGATCCTTGTCCTCGCCAGCTTTCTCGGCACCCTGCTCATCGCCGGCCTGGCGCTACACTCGCTGCGCAGCGAGCTCTACAGCCAGAAGAGCGAACAGATCACGGTGGCCCTGCGCATGGCGGAGGGCGTGATGAACCGTTATGGCGCACTGGAACAACAGGGCAAGCTGAGCCGCGCCGAGGCCGAACGGCAGGCCAGCGCCGCCCTCAACATGCTGCGCGTGGACGACCTCTACTTCTTCGCCCGCGACGCCAACAACGTGCTCAAGGTCCATCCCAAGGCGGAACGCGTGGGCAAGGAGGATCTCGGCAGCACACTGCCGGACGGGCGCACCACGGTGGCGGCCTACGAGGAGGCGCTGGCGGGTCACAAGTACGGCATCACCACAATCCAGACCTCGCGCGGCAGCAGCCAGCAGCCGATACCGAAGCTCAACGGCGTGGTGCGCTACGAGCGCTGGGGCTGGACGGTCGGCACCGGCATCTTCGTCGACGACGTCGACGCCATCTTCTGGCGCGAGGCGTCACTGCTGCTCGGCGTCAGCGCGGCGGTCATGATCGGGGTCGGCCTGCTGTCGCTGGCCATGTCACGGCGCATCATCGGCACGCTGGGCGGTGAACCCGCCTACGCCGCCGAGATCATGGAGGCCATCGCCGCCGGCGACCTGAGCCGCGACATCGTCGCTCAGGGCCAGGAACACAGCTTGCTGATGGCGATGCGGCGCATGCAGTCCGGGCTGCGCCAGATGATCGAGCAGATCAACCGCTCGTCGGCGCTGATGACGCATACCGCCCAGGAGCTGGCCGGCGAGATGCGCAAGCTGGACCTGGTATCGAACACGGCCAGCGAGTCGACCACCTCCGCCGCCGCCGCCATCGAACAGCTGTCGGTCAGCATCGACCACGTTTCCGACAGCGCACGGCAGACCGAAAGCGACTCGCAGACCATGGCGGAGCTGGCACGCAGCGGCTGCGGCGTCGCCCAGGCAGCGGCCGGAAGCATCCTCGCCGTCTCCGGCCAGGTAACCGGCGCCGCCGCCATGGTGGTGCGCCTGGCCGAGCACACCAGCAGCATCAGCGGTATCGCCGAGACCATTCGCGACATCGCCAACCAGACCAACCTGCTGGCGCTCAACGCGGCCATCGAGGCGGCGCGCGCCGGCGAGACCGGGCGCGGCTTTGCCGTGGTCGCCGACGAGGTGCGCAAGCTGGCGGAACGCACCGCCGAGGCCACCAGCGAGATCGCCAGCATCATCGGTGCGGTGGTGAGCGAGACGTCGACGGTCTCGGCACGCATGGAGGAAATCCGGCCGGCGGTGGAAAACGGCGCGAGCCAGGTGCATGAAGCGGCCGAGACCCTCCATCGCATCAGCCGCAGCGTCGAACAGACCCTGGCGCTGTTCCGCAACGTCGCCTATTCGATGTCCGAGCAAAGCCAGGCCGGCACCAGCATTGCCGGCAGCGTGGAACAGGTGGCGGGGGTGGTGACGGAAACGCGCAGTGCCGTGGCCCTGGCCACGCGGGTGGTGCATGACATCGACAGCATGGCCAAGGGCCTGCACGACGCCGTTTCGCGCTTCCGGCTGTAACGCAAGCGTTGGCCGAAGCCGGACCGCCAGGCGCAAGGCTGGCGGTTTTTTCATGGCGCTGCGGACCAGCGCATGCGCCGGCTCAGGCCGACTGGCCTTCCGCCTCCAGCCAGACGGTGAGCTCCTGCAGCCGGGCCTCGAACTCCGCCATGCCGGTTCCGAACCCGCCCGGATCCGGCTGGCGCGCGGCCGTTTCCAGCGCCTCGGCCACCGCGCCCAGCGCCATGGCGCCGACCATGCGGCTGGCCCCCTTGATACGGTGCGCGGCCCACGCCACGCGCGCGCCGTCGTTGGCGTCTACTGCGGCGCGCAGCGCGACGACGTCTTCCTGGTTGCTCTGCAGGAAGTCCTGCAGGATTTCCCATTCCAGCATGCGGTCCCCATTGCTGTAGACCGCCAGGGCGGAGCGCTCCACCGGCTCGCCCTTAGGCGCCGCCGGCTCCGGGCCGGGCTCCGCCGCCATGTCGGCCATGTCCGCTACGGCCGGGCGGCACAGCCACTTCTCCAGCATCCGGCCAAGCTGGGCCAGGTTGAGCGGCTTGGTGAGAAAATCATCCATGCCGGCCGCCAGCGCGCGGTCCGCCTCTTCCTTGCCGGCGTTGGCGGTGCAGGCGACGATCGGGATCCGGCCGCCCCCCTCGCCAAGCTGCTCGTGCTGGCGGATGGCGTGTGCCAGCTGATAGCCGTCCATCACCGGCATGTGGCAATCGCTCAGGATCAGCGAGAAGTGCCCACTGCGCCAGCGCTGCAAGGCCTGCACGCCGTCTTCCGCCACCTCCACCGGGTAGCCCAGCAGCTCCAGCTGCTTCTGTCCCAGCTTGCGATTGGTCGGGTTGTCTTCGACGAAGAGGATCGGCTTGAAACCGGCCAGCACCGTCCGGTCGAGGCCCAAGGGCACGGGCGGCGCATCGGCGTGCGGCGCAGGCGACGCCTCCAACACCACAGCCGACAGCGTCAGCGTGGCGCAGCTGCCTTGCCCCGGTTCGCTGTCGAGGCTGACGTCTCCCCCCATCAGCCTGGCCAGGCGGCGGCAGATGGCCAGCCCCAGCCCGGTGCCGCCGAAGCGGCGGGTGGTATCGCTCTCGGCCTGAGTGAACGGCTCGAACAGGCGCACCACGGTGTCCCTGGCCATGCCGATGCCGGTATCGACGACGTCGAAACGCAGGGTCTGGGCCAGCTCATCCTCGGCCAGCAGCGAGACGCGCATCTCGACCGAGCCTTGCTGGGTGAACTTGAGCGCATTGCTGACGAAGTTCTGCAGGATCTGGCGCAGCCGCAGCGAATCGAGCAACAGGCAGGGCGCCACCCTGTCGTCGACCCAGGTGGTGAACCACAGCCCCTTGCGCCGGGCGTTTTCCAAGTACAGCCCATGCACCTGGGCGACGATGCCGGCCACCGACGTCGCCTCGGGTGCGAGGTCGAGTCGGCCGGCCTCGATCTTGGAAAAATCCAGAATGTCGTCGATCAGGCGCAGCAAGGTCTTGGCGGACTCCTGAATGGTGTCCACCGCGTCGTGCTGCTCGGGGTCGAGCGGGGTCAGCGCCAACAGTTCGACCATGCCCAGCACGCCGTTCATCGGCGTGCGGATTTCGTGGCTCATCGCCGCCAGGAAGGCGCTCTTGGCATGATTGGCGCTGTCGGCCTGACGGCACGCCTCGATCAGCTCCGCCTCCTGCTGCTTGAGCGCGGTGATGTTGGCCCAGACCCCGACCGTGCCGCGCCCGGGGATCTGCCGCTCGTTGATCTGCCACCACGCCTCGCCCAGTTGCAGCGAAAAGGACGAAGCGCCCTGGCGGTGGCGATGCACCCGCTCGGCGAGCCACTGCTCCGCGTCGAACCCCGGCTCGGGACGCTCGCCCTGCTGCAGCAACGCCCGCACCGTGTCCTCGAACGAAATGCCGAGCAGGGCGTCGGATGACTGCCCCTCGCTGACCAGGTCGGCGAAGCGCTGGTTGCACAGCAGCAGCTGATCGTGCGGTCCGTACAACACGAAGGCCTCGGAAATCGACTCGATCGCCCCCAGCAGCTGGTGGCGGGACTCCGCCGCCTCGTCGCGCGCCTGCTGCAGGGCAAACTCGGCCTGTTTGCGCTCGGTGATATCAAGGCAGGCCAGAATCATGCCACCCTGAACACTCTCGCCGTGCAGTGCCTGACCCTCGATCAGCGCCCACACCGGCATGCCGTTGCTGCGCAGACATTCTGCCTCATACTGCACGTGGCCGCCCTGTTCGCGCGCGTTGCACAAGGCCTGCCCCAGCGGGATCCAGATCTGCTGGTCGGCGACCAGTTCGAACAGATGCAATGGCAGCAAGCCGCCGCGTGCGGTGCCGAAGATCTGCTCCGCCGCATGGTTGGCGCGCAGGATCCGGAAGTCTTCGTCGATGCGCAGCAAGCCGACCGGCGAGGCCGCGTACACAGCTTCCTCTTCCTGCAACACGGCCCGCAGCCGCTGCTCCGATGCCTTGCGGCGGTTTTCTTCGGCGTAGAAGCCCATGATGCTGGCAAACGCCGCGAGCAGGGCGTCCTGCGCCTGCGCCATGGCGTCCCGATCCGGCGCCTTCAGGCACACCAGCGCCACCAGCCGCTGCTCTTGCCGGACCGGCAACAGCCGCCACGGCGCCGCCCCCATTTCCCGCTCGATGTCGCCGTCGGCCGTCGCCAGCAGCTCGGAGAGCGAATCCAGCAGAACGTCCCAGGCCAGGGTGTCGCGGCATCCTTGCCGGGCCAGGAAGCGGAAACGCTCGCCACCGGCCGGATCGGGCTCGACCACGATCAGCCCGCCCTCCGCGGCATGGCAGAATTCGAGAAACAGCGCCAGCAGCCGGCTGAAAACGTGCTGGCGGGCACGGTTGGCCAACAGCAGCGAGGTCACCCCCGAGATCGCCGACAGCAGGGCCAGGCTGCGCGCGTGCGCCATTTCCACCAGGCGCTGCTCGTGTTCGTCGCGCACCACCAGCAAGCGGCGCGTGTGACGCCCGAAGCGCCCCTGCGCCATGCCGCTCAAGGTGATACCGGTAAAGAAGCGGCTGCCGTCGCGGCGGATGCCGACCCCCTGCAGGCGGGTCTCGGCGCCCTCCGGGGTGACGCCGTCCTGCGGCGGCATGGCTTGCTCCAGTTCCAATAGCTCGCCGTAGGCCCGTCCTGGCAGTTCGTCGCGACGATAGCCGAACAGCTGCTCGGCCCCCAGGTTGGCCATCTGGATGATGCCTTCATCGTTGACCGTGAGAATGGCGTCGCGGGTAGCATCCAGCACCTGCTGCAGGCGCCGGAGCGGGCGCAGGATGCGGCGCATCACGGCGAACAGCAGCGCCGCGTACAGCGCGAACGCCAGCAGCGAGGCGAGCACCGTCAGCTGCAGCTCGCGATAAAGCGCCTGACGATGCTCCTCCAGCGTCGATTCCGCCAGCCGGGAGGCGTCGTCGAACAGGAACAGCACCTCGTCGTGCGCCCGGCGTATGGCCTCCACGTAGATTCCGCTGACCGGCAGCGAGGCCGCCGCGCCCTGCAATTCGGCAAGTTGCGCGTTGCTCATGCGAAACAACTGGTACGTCGCCGCGTTGAGCTTGGTGAGACGCTGCGACAGTGCACCCGGACCGAGATAGCGGATATTGCTCTGCAACAGCTCCAGCATCAGCAGGCCACGTTCGCGCTGAGACGCCAGGTCGGCTTCGTCGCTGGAGTTGAGGCGCCGTTTCAGCTCGAGGCGCATCAGCAGGGCCGCCCCTTCACTGCCGATCGCACGGCGCAGCAGCCAGGCATCGAACTTGACCCCGGCGAGCCGGCTCTGGAGCTCGTTGTCATCGTCGCCGAGACGGTACGAGTGGTTGGCGAGTTCGGCGTCGATGCTTTCGAACAGGTGGTTGCTGGCCAGTTGCCAGCTGAAGGCCAGGCTTTCATCGGCCCGGCCCGGGTGGTGTTGCAAATAGCGGTCGATCTCGGCGCGCAGCTTGGCCAGATGGTCATAACGCTGGCGGATCGCGCCCAGGTTGGCCCGGTCCCTCGTCCCTTCCAGCACTTCCACGCTGCGCAGCGCCTCGGCCAAGGCCCGGTCGCCCTGCTGACGCAGGCGCTGCAGCGCGGGCATTTCGTAGCGCCCCGGCGGCTGGGAGTGCACCAGCAGCAGGCGGGTCTGGGCGCCTTCCCGTTCCAGAAAATCGGCAGCAAGGAACAGTTGGTGCGAGGCGCGGTTGAGGTCGACCAGCCATTGGGCACGGCGGTACTGGTGCAGCGAGTCCTGGAGCAGCAGGTAGGAGGCCAGCCCCTGCAGCACGCCCAGCACGATCACCACCAGCACCACCGCCCGGCCGATGGCAACCGTCTGCGTCCAGCGCCCCTTGCCGTCGGTCATGGCTCAGTCCCGACCCGGCTGGTCGGGCTCCACGATGGACAGATGGCTGACGCCGTAGCGGTCGCGGAAGTTGCGCAGCGCAGCCAGCTGGGTGGCGGTGATGCGGGTCCCCTTGGGCAGCAGCAGGTGGCCGGACAGATTGGTCAGATCGCGTGCCAGCACCATGCCGGGCTTGACCCCCTCCAGGGGCAGCAGAATGGCGGCAGCATGGTGGGGCTCGTCCAGCGCCGCGTGCTCAAGCAGGGTGGAGGCGTGGGGTTGGTTGAAGTGCTGCACCTGGCCAGAGTGGGTCGATACCGAGAAATAGCGGAACGGGTCTGCCTCCGGGCGCGGCTTGGTCATGGCCAGTTCGATCGCCTTTTCCACGTCGGCCGGCTTGGGTGGTTTGACGATGAAGCCGTCGGCGTGCAGACGCGCCGCGGCCAGCACGTTGCTGCGGTCGGCGTGCCCGGACAGGAAAATGAACGGCAGGTTGGACGGGTTGGCGGTCTGCCCGCAGCGCAGCTCTTTCAAGAGTCCGATACCGTCCAGACCGTCCATCTGGATATCGCACAGCACCAGGTCGACCTGGCGGATATCCAGGGTGCGAATGGCGGCCGCGCCGTCGGCCGCCTGCAGGATGGCCTCCGGACGCAGGCCCATATTGCGCAGGGCCTGCGTCATCAGGGTTCGGATCAGGACCTGGTCGTCCACCACCAAGACCTTGAGTCTGGCAAAGTCGACACTCATTCGGTTGGCACCTCAGCATGGGACTTGAGCCTCCATGATGGACGCGAAGCCGGCACAGAGGCAAGGAGATTAAGCGTTTGGCATGGCTGCGGCGAGCCGACAGCCACTTTTCATCACCCTGCTCCAGGTTCTGCCATGGCCCTGGATGATCCGAGGCGTGCCCGGCCAGGTTGGCCGAACACCGGGTCAGTCCGGCTTCGGCCAACCTGGGCGACGCTACTTGATGCCGAGGCGCTCCAGGCGGTAGCGCAGCGAGCGGAAGCTGACCCCGAGCAGCTTGGCCGCCTGGGTGCGGTTGAAACGGGTCGCCTGCAACGCCTTGACGATGGCATCGCGCTCGACCCGATCGAGGTACTCCTGCAACCCTTCGCCCCCGCCCGCCACCGGCGGCTCAGCCCCGCCCTCGCTGCACGCGGCATCGGACAACTGCAGGTCGGCCACGTCCACCCGCGCGTCGCTGGCCAGCGCCACGGCGCGTTCGAGAATGTTTTCCAGTTCGCGGAAGTTGCCGGGATAGTTGTACCCCAACAGCGCCTTCACCGCGTCCGGGCTGAGGCGCGGACGCGGGCCGTCGCCGGCCAGCCGCTCCAGCAGGCGGCCGACGAACAGCGGGATGTCCTCGCGCAGCTCGCGCAGCGGCGGCATGGTGAGCTGGATGACGTTGAGACGGTAGTAGAGGTCCTGGCGGAACGCGCCGCTGTCGACCAGCGCCGCCAGGTCGTGGTGGGTGGCGCACAGCAGGCGCACGTCGACCGCCTCCTCGGGGCCGCCGCCCAGCTTGCGCACGCGCTTCTCCTGGATCGCGCGCAGCAGCTTGACCTGCATCGCCAACGGCAGGTCGGCCACCTCGTCGAGGAACAGCGTGCCGCCGTTGGCCTGCTGGAAGAAGCCGTCGCGTTCGCTGTCGGCGCCGGTGAAGGCGCCCTTGCGATGACCGAAGAACTCGCTCTCCATCAGGCTTTCCGGGATGGCGCCGCAGTTGACCGGCACGAACGGCCGCGCCGCGCGCGACCCCTGCTCGTGGATCAGCCGCGCGGCCTGCTCCTTGCCGGTACCGGACTCGCCGTGGATGTAGACCGCGGCCTGGGTACGCGCCAGCCGCTCGATCAGCCGCCGCACCTCCTGCATCGCCGGCGATTCACCCGCCAGCCGCACCGCGCCGTCCACGACACCACCAGCCGCGCGTCCCTCCAGCGCCAGCGCCGATTGCACCAGCGTCCTCAGCTGCGCCAGGCTGACCGGCTTTTGCAGGTAGTCGAAGGCGCCGGCCTTCATCGCCGTCACCGCGTTGTCGGCGCTGCCGTAGGCGGTGATCACCGCCACCGGCACGTCGAGCCCGGCCTGGCCGATGTGCTCGACCACCGCCAGCCCTTCGCCGTCCGGCAGGCGCATGTCGGTCAGCGCCAGGTCGAACGGCTGGCGCGACAGCTGGCGGCAGGCGTCGCCGACGCTGGCGGCGGTGACCACCTCCAGCCCCATCTTGATCAGCGTCAGTTCCAGCAGTTCGCGGATGTCCGGCTCGTCGTCGACGACCAGCACGCGGCGGGGGGAGGTTCTAGTCATAGGCTTTCCGGCAGTACAGTCTGAAACGCCCGCCCGGGCTCAGGTAGGCGAGCAGGGCATCGTTGGCCTCGGCCAGCTCGCGGGCGATGTAGAGCCCGAGGCCGGTGCCGCTGCTTTCGGTGGTGTAGAACGGCTCGAACAGGCGGGACTGGTGCTCGGCGCCGACGCCGGGCCCGTCGTCCACCACGTCGATCAGGAGCGCGCTCTCGCTCTCGTCGACCTCGATGCGCAGGGAACCGGTATGGCGCTGGCAGTAACGCCAGCCATTGGCCAGCAGGTTGCCGAGAATCTGCGCCAGGTGGCCACGGTCGAAGATCATGGCGCGCGGGCTGTTGAAGGTGGTGACGATGCGCCCGGCGGCGGCAGCTTCGCCGAGCACGAACTGCTCGACCAGCTCGGCCAGCACCGTCGCCGGGCGCAGCACCTCGGGGCGCACCCGGTCGCGCCGGTTGAGCGCCAGCACCTCTTCCACTAGGCGGTCGATGCGCCGCGTATTGTCGCGCACCATCGCCGTCAGGCGCCGCGTGGCAGGATCGACGGCGTCCTCGCCCAGCAGCTCGGCGGCGTGGCTGATCGCCGCCAGCGGGTTGCGGATTTCGTGGGCGATATTGGCCGTCAGCCGCCCCAGCGCCGCCAGCTTGAGCTGGCGCGCCTCCTCCGCCAGCTCGCGTGTCTCGCGCAGGAACAGCAGCAGCGTCGGGGTGTCCCCGGTCAGGATCGGCACCATGCGCCCGATCAGCGGCTGGGGCTGGGCGTTGAGCTGCACCGGCCGCGCCAGCAAGGGACAGCCGTCCTGGCGCCAGTGCGCCACCGGCGCCGCCAGCTCGGGCAGCAGCTTGCCACGCTCGACCAGGCTGAAGTGGCGCGTGGCGGCGTCGTTGAACTGGCGCACCCGGCCTTCCTGGTCGAGCACCAGCACCGCCTCGCGCAGGCTCTGCAGGGCCAGCTCGTTGAGGCGGTTGAGCTGGGCGATCTCGCTGCCGCGCGCCGCGGCGAGTTGTTCCGACTCGCGCGCCACCCGGGCCAGCTGGTGGGTGGTGACACTGGTGACGAAACCGGCGCTGGCCAACAGCGCCGCCTGTACCAGTTCGCCGGTGGTGCCGTTCAGCGCCAGGATGTCGTACAGCGTGACCCCCAGCAGCGCCAGACTGGCCAGCGCGGCGTAGAACAGCGCGTAGCGGCCGGAGGCCAGCAGTCCGGCCACCGCCAGGTAAGGCAGCAGCAACACGCCGTAACCGCTTTTCACGCCGCCATTGAGCGCCATCAGCGCGACGATCATGACGATATCGACGCTGACCCCCAGCGTGACCTGCACGCCGTGCGCCAGCGGGCCGCGCCCGAGCGACAGCCACAGCCCGATCAGGATCGAGTAGGCCAGCACCCAGCTGTAGAACGCCGGCCCGGCCACCAGCAAGGGTTCGCCATCGAAGCCGTGCAGCTGCGATACCAGCAGCAGCACCAGCACGATGGTGCCGCGGAACGCGTTGAACAGCCTGAGCGCGTTGGCCGAAGGCAGCGTGAGCGAACGCGGCAGCTCGATCATGCGCGTCCGGCCGGCTCGACGATGGCCGTCACCAGCCACTTCTTCGGCAGCAACTGGCCGCGCCGCGCGCGCTTGCCGTCGTACTCGGCGAGCGTCACCTTCTCCTCGCTCTGCTTGCCGCGCACCGACTGCGCCGTCAGCTGCGCCTTGTCGCCGCCGACGAGGCCGATCGCAGTGAGCGCCTCGCCTTCGCCCAGCTGCATCAGCATCAGGCCGCGGCCCTTGGCCAGTTCCTTGAGCTCACCGGCCGGGAACGCCAGCAGACGGCCATTGTCGGCGGCCGCCACCAGCCGCAGCCCCTCCAGCTTGGCCGAAGCCGGCACGGCCAGCGGTGCGAGCACGCTCTCGCCGTCCTCCAGCGTCATGAACGCCTTGCCGGCCTTGACCCGCCCGGCCATGTCGCCGATCTTGGCGATGAAGCCGTAGCCGCCGGAGTTGGCCAGCACGAAGCGCGTGCTGTCCGTGCCGGAGATCAGCTGCGCCGGCTTGGCGCCGTCCTGCAGCTCGACCAGGCTCGCCACCGGCACGCCGTCGCCGCGCCCGGTCGGCACCACGGCCGGATCGACGGTGTAGGCGCGGCCCTTGGAATCCAGCACGATGACCGGCCACACGGTACGCGTTTCCACCACGGTCGCGAGCGCGTCGCCGTCCTTGAAGGAAAGCGCGCTCAAATCGACGTTGTGGCCGACGCGGGCGCGGATCCAGCCCTTCTGCGACAGGATGATGGTGACCGGCTCGTCGGCGATGGTCTGCGTCAGCACCGCGCGCTCGGCGGCCTTGATCTCGCTGCGGCGCGCGTCGCCGTACTTGGCGGCGTCGGCCTGGATCTCGTCGCGCATCAGCCCGGTCAGCGCGTCCGGCGTGGCGAGGAGGTGGCGCAGGCCGTCGCGCTCCTCGCGCAGTTCGGACAGTTCCTTCTCCAGCTTGAAGCCTTCCAGCCGCGCCAGCTGGCGCAGGCGGATTTCCAGGATGTCCTCGGCTTGCACTTCGGTCAGGCCGAAGGCCTTGATCAGGTCGGGCTTGGGCTCGTCCGACTCGCGGATGACGCGGATCACCTCGTCGATGTGGATGAAGGCGATCATCCGGCCTTCGAGGATGTGGATGCGCTTGTCCACCTGGGAGAGGCGGTGCTCGAGGCGGCGCGTGACGGTGCGGCGGCGGAACGCCAGCCACTCGGCGAGGATGGGCTTGAGTCCCTTCTGGCCGGGACGGCCGTCGAGCCCGATCATAACCAGGTTGAGCGCGGCGTTGCCCTCGAGGCTGGTCTGCGCCAGCAGCACGTTGATGAACTCGTCCGGGTCCTGCCGGCTCGACTTGGGCTCGAACACCAGCCGCACCGGGCTGTCGCTGTCGGACTCGTCGCGCACGCGATCGAGCAGCGACAACATCAGACTCTTCAGATTCTGCTGTTCCTGCGTCAGCGCCTTCTTGCCGGATTTCACCTTCGGGTTGGTGGCCTCCTCGATCTCGGCCAGCACCTTCTGCGCGCTGGAGCCGGGCGGCAGCTCGGTGACGATCACGCGCCACTGGCCGCGCGCCAGCTTTTCCACCTCCCACTTGGCGCGCACGCGCACGCTGCCGCGGCCGCTCTCGTAGGCGGCGAGGATGTCTTCGGGCGGGGTGATGATCTGGCCGCCGCCGGGGAAGTCCGGCCCCGGCACGTAAGCCATCAGCTCGGCGGTGCTGAGTTCGGGGTTGTCGAGCAGGGCGACGGCGGCGCCGGCCACCTCGGTGAGGTTGTGCGGCGGAATCTCGGTGGCGAGGCCGACGGCGATGCCGGAGGCGCCGTTGAGCAGCACCATCGGCAAGCGGGCCGGCAACAGCGCCGGTTCGTCGAAGGCGCCGTCGTAGTTGGGCACGAAGTCCACCGTGCCCATGTCGATCTCGGCCAGCAGCAATTCGGCGATCGGCGTCAGGCGCGCCTCGGTGTAACGCATCGCCGCCGCGCCGTCGCCGTCGCGGCTGCCGAAGTTGCCCTGGCCGTCGATCAGCGGGTAGCGCAGCGTGAAGTCCTGCGCCATGCGCACCAGCGCCTCGTAGGCCGAGCTGTCGCCGTGCGGGTGATATTTACCGAGGATTTCGCCGACCACGCGCGCCGACTTCACCGGCTTGGCGCCGTGCGTCAGGCCCATGTCGCGCATGGCGTAGAGGATGCGGCGCTGCACCGGCTTCTGGCCGTCGGCCACTTCCGGCAAGGCACGGCCCTTGACCACGCTCATGGCGTATTCGAGGTAGGCGCGCTCGGCGTACAGGTCGAGCGGAATCCACTCGCCGGCGTCGCCGTCGGCGACGGGTGGCGGCGGCGCGGCGGGGGGAGTGCCGGCCACGGCAGGCTCGGCGATATCGTCTGCGAAGAGGTCGTTGTTGTCCATGGCGGGCCGGACACGCGCCAAGGCGCATGTCATGGTATGTTGGTTGTCGGAATTGATCGGGGAGGATTGTACTATGGCCAGCTTCATCCAGTGGCAATGCCACCGCTTCGACGGCTTCACTCTGCTTACCCTGTACGAAATGCTGCAGCTGCGCGGGCGGGTGTTCGTGGTCGAGCAGCGCTCGATCTACGAGGATATCGACGGCACCGACCTCGATTGCTGGCATCTGACCGGCCGCGACGGCCAGGGCCGGCTGGTGGCCTACGCCCGTCTGATCGCGCCGGAACAGAAATACCCGGATGCCGCCGCCATCGGCCGGGTGGTGGTAGAACCGGACTGGCGCGGCAGTGGCATCGGTCGCCAGCTCATGGCCGAAGCGGTGCTGCGCACCGCGCGGCTGTTTCCCGGCGCGCCGATGATGCTGTCGGCGCAGGCCTACGCCCAGGACTTCTACGCCCACTTCGGCTTCGAGCGCGTGTCCGAGCCGTACGACGACGGCGGCATCCTGCACGTCGACATGCGCCGCCCACTCGACGAGTAAACCCGCAATCCACGCCGGCCTGCCACAGCAGGCGAGCGAGCCAAAGCAGGTTGAGTGCCACCAGCGCACAGGAACCGGAATGTACATAAATTCCGAGCATTGCCTGCGCTCAAGATGCAAAGGCGCAGCCGCCTAATGTGGATAGGTTCTCAAGGTTGGCCGAACACATCCTTCCACGCCGTGTAGCCGGTGACGTAAACCACCGGGAACCACAGCAGCAGGCCAAGGAACAAGGGCAGCGCCGCCAGCACGAACAACACGGTCAGCATCAGCCCGCAGGTCAGCACCGCCGGCCAGTTGGCGAGGCCGGCGCGGATGCTGAGCTTGAGTGCCGGCCACGCCGCCAGGCCGTTCTGCACCACCAGCGCCGGCGCGAACCAGTAGGCCAGATTGACCACGAACACGATCACGCCCCCCAGCAGCATGCTCGCCATCATGGTTCCGACGTGGCCCGGCGCGCTCATCATCTCGGGCGTCGGCACCGTCCCCCCCAGCAAGCGCAACAGCAACCCGAACCCCAGCAGGGCCGCCAGCAACAGCGCCAGATAGAGCAGGCCGACGCCGAACAGGGCCTGGCCGGCGCGGCGGAAACCGCCGAACAGGTCGGCCACCCCCAGTTCGTCATGGTGCTCGGCACGCGCCGCCGCCAGCACGAAGCCGCCGGCGAACAACGGCCCCAGCAGGAACGCCAGCAGGCCGCCGATCATCGGCAGCGAGCTGACCAGAAGATGCAGCCCGAAATAGGCCAGTGCGAACAGCGCCCAGGTCAGTGGCTGGTCACGCACGATCAGGAAAGACTCGACTATCCAGCGCCAGCCATGCGCCGCGCCCACCTGGCGCGGTTGCGGCGGCGACGTCGGGGTGATGGTCCCCGGCGGAGAGGTAAAAAAATCGCTCATAAACTCCGATCCTCGGGGCTCAGCTTCCATCATAGCCCCAACAATATGACAAGGTTGATCGCCGCCGCCCCGAACTGGCGGCAGCCGGTTGCCGCCCGGGGGTCAAATCAGCGATAATTTCATGATTTAGCGACGGTTCCGCCGCTTCGGCCACTGTTACGGCAGCGGCCCGGGCCGGTTTCCGTAGTTGACCCACTACAGTTTCGAGGTTTCTCCCGAATGGTCTCCCGTACCGAGCTTGCCAACGCCATCCGCTTTCTCGCCATGGACGCGGTGGAACAGGCCAAATCCGGTCACCCCGGCGCCCCGATGGGCATGGCTGACATCGCCGAAGTCCTGTGGCGCGATCACCTGAAGCACAATCCGGCCAACCCGCACTGGTCCAACCGCGACCGCTTCGTGCTCTCCAACGGCCACGGCTCGATGTTGCTGTACAGCCTGCTGCACCTGACCGGTTACGACCTGTCGATCGAGGACCTCAAACACTTCCGCCAGCTGCACTCCAAGACCCCGGGCCACCCGGAATACGGCTACGCCCCCGGCATCGAGACCACCACCGGCCCGCTGGGTCAGGGTATCACCAATGCCGTCGGCATGGCGCTGGCCGAGAAGATGCTGGCCGCCGAGTTCAACCGCGAAGGCTTCCCGGTGGTCGATCACACCACCTGGGCGTTCCTCGGTGACGGCTGCCTGATGGAAGGCATCTCGCACGAGGCCTGCTCGCTGGCCGGCACCTGGGGCCTGGGCAAGCTGGTCGCATTCTGGGACGACAACGGCATCTCCATTGACGGCGATGTCGAAGGTTGGTTCACCGACGACACCCCGGCGCGCTTCGAAGCCTACGGCTGGCAGGTGATCCGCAACGTCGACGGCCACGACGCCGAGGAAATCCAGACCGCGATCCAGACCGCCAGGAAAACGGCCGACCGCCCGACCCTGATCTGCTGCAAGACCGCCATCGGCAAGGGCGCCCCGAACAAGCAGGGCGGCCACGATGTGCACGGCGCGCCGCTGGGCGCGGCCGAGATCGCCGCCGCGCGCGAACACCTCAACTGGCCGCACGCGCCGTTCGAGATTCCGGCCGAGATCTACTCCGCCTGGGGCGCCCGCGACGCCGGCGCGGCGCGCGAAAACGAGTGGAACGGCCTGTTCGCGCGCTACCGCGCCGCCTACCCGGAACTCGCCGCCGAATTCGAACGCCGCATGCAGGGCGAGCTGCCGCAGGGCTGGGAAGAGGCCAAGGCCGCCGCCATCGCCAAGATCAACGACGCCGCCCAGACCGTGGCCACGCGCAAGGCGAGCCAGATCGCGCTCGAGACGTTCTCGCCACTGCTGCCGGAATTCGTCGGCGGTTCGGCCGACCTGACCGGTTCCAACCTGACCAACTGGTCCGGCTCGAAGTGGATCGACGCCCAGGGCAACGGCAACTACATCAGCTACGGCGTGCGCGAGTTCGGCATGGCCGCGATCATGAACGGCATGACGCTGCACGGCGGCCTGCGCCCGTACGGCGGCACCTTCCTGATGTTCAGCGAATACGCCCGCAACGCGCTACGCATGGCCGCGCTGATGAAGATCAACCCGATCTTCGTGTTCACCCACGACTCGATCGGCCTGGGCGAAGACGGCCCGACCCACCAGCCGGTGGAGCAGGTCGCCACGCTGCGCTACATCCCCAACATGAACACCTGGCGTCCGTGCGACACCACCGAGGCCGCCGTGGCCTGGGCGCACGCCATCGAACAGAAGACCACCCCGAGCAACCTGATCCTGAGCCGCCAGAACCTGCCGTTCGTGACGCGCGGCGCCCAGCAGATCGCCGACATCGCGAAGGGCGGCTACGTGCTGCGCGAAGCGGCTGGCGAGCTGAAGGCGGTGCTGATCGCCACCGGCTCCGAAGTGGAACTCGCGCTCAAGGCCCAGGCCGCGCTGGCCGAACAGGGCGTGGCGGTGCGCGTGGTGTCGATGCCGTCGACCAACGTGTTCGACAAGCAGGACAAGGCCTACCAGGCCAGCGTGCTGCCCGCCGGCGTGCCGCGCGTGGCGATCGAGGCCGGCGTGAGCGACTTCTGGCGCAAGTACGTGGGCCTGGAAGGCGCCGTGGTCGGCATCGACCACTTCGGCGAATCCGCCCCGGCTTCCGTGCTGTTCAAGGAATTCGGCTTCACCGTCGACAACGTGGTGGCCCAGACGCTGGCCGTCATCTGATCCTGAATAAATACAATCAAGGCCATCCCGCCATGACGGGATGGCCGACAAGCAACACAAAGACTTCTTGTTAAAATCCGGGAGAGAACCAATATGACCATTCGCATCGCGATCAACGGCTATGGCCGTATCGGCCGCCAGGCCCTGCGCTCGATCTACGAATACAATCTGCGCGGCGATTTCGAGATCGTCGCCGTCAACGCCTCGGGCGACCTGGCCACCAACGCCCACCTGACCAAGTTCGACACCGTGCACGGCCGCTTCGCCGCCGAGGTGAGCCACGACGAGAAGAACCTGATCGTCAACGGCGACGTGATCCCGTTCTTCTCCACCCGCAACCCGGCCGAACTGCCGTGGAAGGCGCTGAACGTGGACCTGGTGCTGGAATGCACCGGCGCCTTCACCAGCAAGGAAAAGTGCCAGCTGCACCTGGACGCCGGCGCCAAGAAGGTGCTGATCTCCGCGCCGGGCGGTGACGACGTCGACGCCACCATCGTCTACGGCGTCAACCACGACGTGCTGACCGCCGACATGACCGTGGTCTCCAACGCCTCCTGCACCACCAACTGTCTGGCCCCGGTAGCCAAGGCGCTGAACGACGAGCTCGGCATCGTCAAAGGCCTGATGACCACCATCCACGCCTTCACCAACGACCAGGTGCTGACCGACGTGCGCCACAAGGACCTGCGCCGCGCCCGCTCCGCCACCGAAAACATGATCCCGACCAAGACCGGCGCCGCCAAGGCGGTGGGCCTGGTGCTGCCGCAGCTGAAAGGCAAGCTGGACGGTTTCGCGGTGCGCGTGCCGACCATCAACGTGTCGCTGGTCGACCTGACCTTCGAAGCCGGCCGCGCCACCTCGGTGGAAGAAGTGAACGCCATCCTCAAGGCCGCCGCCGAAGGCCCGATGAAGGGCATCCTGGGCTACAACACCCTGCCGCTGGTCTCGTCCGACTTCAACCACAGCACCGAAGGCTCGGTGTTCGACGCCACGCTGACCAAGGTCTCCAACGGCAACATGGTGAAAGTGCTGGCCTGGTACGACAACGAGTGGGGCTTCTGCCAGCAGATGCTGCGCACCGCCCGCGCGCTGTTCGCCGCCAAGTAAGCCTTTGATCGCCCTACGCCGCGCCTTCGGCCAACGTGCTGCGGCGCGGCGTCCGTACGGATAGAGCCATGCAATTTCTCAAACTGACCGAACAAGACCTCGCCGGCAAGCGCGTGCTGATCCGCGTCGACATGAACGTGCCGCTCAAGCACGGCACCATCGGCGACGACACCCGCATCCGCGCCAGCCTGCCATCCATCCTGCACGCCCTGAAGGCCGGTGCCGGGGTGATCCTGATGACCCACCTCGGCCGCCCCACCGAAGGCGAGCCGAAGCCGGAAGACAGCCTGGAGCCGGTGGCCGAACGCCTGTCCGAACTGCTGGGCCTGAGCGTGCCGGTCAACAACAGCTGGCAAGAGCAGCCGCTGGTGGTGCACCCGGGTGAAGTGGTGATGCTGGAAAACGTGCGCCTCAACAAGGGCGAGAAGAAGAACAACGACGAGCTGGGCCGCGCCTACGCCGCCCTGTGCGACGTGTTCGTCAACGACGCCTTCGGCACCGCGCACCGCGCCGAGGCCTCGACCCACGCCGTCGCCAAGTACGCCCCGCTGGCCTGTGCCGGCATCCTGCTGACCGCCGAGCTGGAGGCGCTGGCGCTGGCGCTGGAAGCCCCGGCACGCCCGCTGGTGGCGATCGTCGCCGGCTCCAAGGTGTCGACCAAGCTGACCATCCTCGAGGCGCTGGCCGACAAGGTCGACCAGCTCATCGTCGGCGGCGGCATCGCCAACACCTTCCTGCTGGCCGAAGGCCACGGCATCGGCAAGTCCCTGGCCGAACCGGAATTGGTGGCCGAGGCCAAGAAGGTCATCGCCAAGATCCGCGCCCACGGCGGCGACGTGCCGCTGCCCACCGACGTGGTGTGCGCCAGCGAGTTCGCCGAGAACGCCGAGGACACGCTGAAGCTGGTCGACGAGGTCACCAAGAACGACATGATCCTCGACATCGGCCCGGATTCGGCCAAGGCCCTGGCCGACATCGTCGCCCAGGCCGGCACCGTGGTGTGGAACGGCCCGGTCGGCGTGTTCGAGTTCGAGCAGTTCAGCCATGGCACGCGTACGCTGGCCGAGGCGATCGCCGAATCCGACGCGTTCTCGATCGCCGGCGGCGGCGACACCCTGTCGGCCATCGCCAAGTTCGGCGTGACCGACAAGATCAGCTACATTTCGACCGGCGGCGGCGCCTTCCTCGAATTCCTCGAGGGCAAGGAACTGCCGGCGGTGGCGATCCTGCAGCAGCGCGCGCGGTAAAACGACCACAGAACCTGTCTTGGACGGTGGCGGCGCCGCAACAGCCTGCCAAGTAGGCTGGACACTACAGCGAAGCTGGCGGACCCTATAAGGTCCGCCACCCCAAACGGAGTCAAACCCATGTCGCTCAATACCTGGCTGCTGTTCCTCGTCACCGTGTTCTTCGTCTCGGCCACGCCGGGGCCCAACATGCTGCTGGCGCTGTCGCACGGCATCCGCTACGGCGTGCGCCGCACCCTGCCGACGCTGGCCGGGCTGCTCAGCGCGCTGGGGCTGATCATGGCGGGCTCGGCGGCCGGCCTGGGGGCGATCCTGGCGGCGTCCGAACTGCTGTTCTCGCTGGTCAAGTACGCCGGCGCGGCCTACCTGATCTGGCTCGGCATCAAGACCTGGCGCGCCGCGCCGCAGCCGCTGGCACAGGGGCCGGATAGCGGCAAGCGCGCCGAAGGCAGCGCCTGGCAGCGTTTTCGCACCGGCTTCCTGGTGGCGATGAGCAACCCCAAGGCCTTCGTGTTCTTCACCGCGCTGTTCCCGCAGTTCATGGACGCCAGCGCGCCGCAAGGCCCGCAGCTGATGGCGCTGGCCGGCACCTTCTACGTGATCGAGAGCAGCTGGCAGCTGGCCTACGCCGCCGGCGGCTCGCGCCTCAGGAACTGGCTCAACAGCCCGCTGCGGCTCTCCTGGATGAACCGCTTCGCCGGCGGCTCGTTCATGGCGGCGGGCGTGGCGCTGTCCGGTGTCAGCCGGCACTGAACGCCGTTTGGCACCGGCTTCGGCCAACCTTTTGATTTGATACCGGTGCCGTCGCGATGACGGCACCTTGCCTTATTCTGGAGAATTACCATGGCACTCGTTTCGATGCGTCAGCTGCTGGACCATGCAGCCGAATTCAGCTACGGCCTGCCGGCCTTCAACGTCAACAACCTGGAACAGATGCGCGCCATCATGGAAGCCGCCGACAAGGTTGACGCCCCGGTGATCGTGCAGGCGTCGGCTGGTGCCCGCAAATACGCCGGCGCGCCGTTCCTGCGCCACCTGATCCTGGCCGCGGTGGAAGAATTCCCGCACATCCCGGTGGTGATGCACCAGGACCACGGCACCAGCCCGGACGTCTGCCAGCGCTCGATCCAGCTGGGCTTCTCCTCGGTGATGATGGACGGCTCGCTGAAGAGCGACGGCAAGACCCCGGCCGACTACGCCTACAACGTCGACGTCACCCGCACCGTGGTGAACTTCGCCCACGCCTGCGGCGTGTCGGTGGAAGGCGAGATCGGCTGCCTGGGCAGCCTGGAAACCGGCATGGCCGGCGAGGAAGACGGCGTCGGCGCCGAAGGCGTGCTGGACCACTCGCAGCTGCTGACCGACCCGGAAGAAGCCGCCCAGTTCGTCAAGGACACCGGCGTGGACGCGCTGGCCATCGCCATCGGCACCAGCCACGGCGCCTACAAGTTCAGCAAGAAGCCCACCGGCGACGTGCTGCGCATCGACCGCATCAAGGAAATCCACGCCCGCATCCCCAACACCCACCTGGTGATGCACGGCTCGTCCTCGGTGCCGCAGGAATGGCTGGCCATCATCAACGAATTCGGCGGCGAGCTGGGCGAGACCTACGGCGTGCCGGTGGAAGAAATCGTGGAAGGCATCAAGCACGGCGTGCGCAAGGTCAACATCGACACCGACCTGCGCCTGGCCTCCACCGGCGCCATCCGCCGTTTCCTGGCCCAGAACCCGAAAGAGTTCGACCCGCGCAAATACCTGGCGGCCAGCACCATCGCCATGCGCGACATCGTGATCGCCCGCTACGAAGCCTTCGGCGCCGCCGGCATGGCCAGCAAGATCAAGCCGGTGAGCCTGGACACCATGGCCAACAAGTACCTGAAGGGCGAGCTGGCGCAGATCGTCAAGTAAGCCGCTGGGAAATAAATCGGCTGCGCGGCCCCATACCGGCCCTGCGATGCTCGCCGTACCACTTGTACGGCTGTGCTTCTCGAACCGGCCTGGGGGCGCTCGCGGCGATTTCTTTCACCAGCGCCAAGCGCACGACCCGTCCAATCACACCGCCGCGGCTGAACAGCCCGGCGGTGTTTTTTTATCCCCGCTCAGTAGCGGATGCGCGCGTAGTAGGTCCGCTCCGACGCCTCGCGCGCCTCGCGTAGCGTGCGGATGCCCTTTTCCGCTAACAGCGGGATCATCTTCAGGAACACCTCGCCGGTGACGATGGCGTCGCCCATCGCGGTGTGGCGCCCGATGATGGTCACCCCCAGCCGCTCGGCGATCGCCTCCAGGCGGTGCGACTCCTGGTTCGGGTGCAGCACCGCCGACAGCAGCAGCGTGTCGAGCACCGGCTGGTCGAAACGCACCCCGGTCGACGCCTCCTTCAGCTGCAGGAAGCGCATGTCGAAGGCGGCGTTGTGCGCCACCAGCACGGTGTCGGCGCAGTAGGCGCGGAACGCCGGCAGCACGGTGTCGAGGGGCGGCTGGCCCGCCAGCATCTCGGGGGTGATGCCGTGGATCTTCACCGAGTCCTCCGGCAGCGGCCGCCGCGGATCGATCAACTGCTCGAAACCCTCGTGCTGCAGCAAGCGACGGTTGACGATGCGGGTGGCGCCGATCTGGATGATCTCGTCGCCGGCGGCGGGCTCCAGCCCGGTGGTCTCGGTATCGAACACGGTGTAGGACAGCTCCGACAGCAGGCGCTCGTCGAGGGCGTGCCCTCCCTCCGACCAGCGGAACAGGTCGAAGTCGTAGAACTCCGGCCGGCTGCCGCCGCGCAGGAAGCGCGTCTCTTCGTGACGCTCGCGGCGCGGCTCGACCAGCGGCAGCAGCAGCCGGAACAGGGCGCGGTGCGCGGCGCGCTGGCGCTCGAACCACATCTCGCCGTTGCAGCGCTCGACCACCTCGCGCACCGACGGCGCGCTGGTTCCGGCCCCCCGCATGGCGTCGAGTTCCCAGGACATCGCGGTCTCGGTGTTCATGGCGGTGCCGCTCCAGATCAGGTCGAGCTGGGCGTGGTGTTCGGCGCGGGACAACGCCAGGCGCACCTCGCGCACGCCGTACTCGTCGTGCAGGCGGCCGGTGAGGTAGCTCAGCGCCTGCAACAGCGAGAAACTGTCGACCTTGATCCACAGCGTGTCGTCGAGGTCCTCGGCCTTGCACGGCACGCCGGTCTGCGCCGTGACCCGCTGCAGCGCGGCCGTCACCACGTCCACGCCGCGCACCACCTCCAGCGGCCAGCGCGCCTTGAGGGCGTCGCCGTAGTCGCTGGCGGCATGCTCCAGGCGCTGCGACAGCTGTTGCGCCTCGTCGCGGATCACCCCGAGGAAACGGCGCCGCTCGTCTTCACCCATGTCGCCGTAGTCCGACAGCATTTCGGCGGCGGCACGCAGGCTGCCCAGCGGTCCGCGCACGCCTTCGGTAAAGGCCTGGATCACGGTATCGCGCCGCGACTCCTCGGCGAAGCTGGCGGTGATGTCGTCGAGGATCAGCACGAAGCCGGCGATCGTCGGCGCGGCCGTGGCGGCCTCCTGGGCGTCGCCGCCCAGCACCGGCGCCAGGTGCACGCGCAGCAACCGGCCGGCCGCGGTGGCGGCGACGAACTCCGCCGCCGGCGCACTCTCGCGCCCGAGGCGCTGGCCCACGCTCTCCAGCGCGTAGGCGATCAGGCCATGATCGAAAATGGCGTAGATCGAGCGCCCCAGCCCCAGCAACTCGTCGCCGACCTCGCTGCGCGCGTGCTGGTTGTAGAGCAGGATGCGGCCGTCGAGGTTGCACACCACCACGCTCTGGTGCAGCTCCGCCATCAGCGCCGCGAGGCGGTTCTTCTCGGCCTCGAGCGAGCGTTGCGCGGTGCGTACCTGTTCCGCCACGTCGCGCTGCAGCGCCGCGCGCGCCGCCGCCAGCTCGTTGATCGCCAGGACCAGGCCGTGCAACTCGCTGCCGCCGTCGGTCTTCACCCGGCGCGACGCGTCGGCCACCACGGTGGCGACTTCCTCGGCTAGGCGCAGCGGCGCCCGCACGTAGCGCGCCACCGCGTCGCGTAATGCCGCCACCGCGCTGCCGCACAGCAGCAGGGCGAGGATCAGCAGCGCCGTCACCAGGTCGTTGAGGGCGAGCCCGGTGCCGCGGGCGGCGTGCCAGGCCAGCCACGCCGTGGCCGCCAGTGCCGCGACGAGGACGAGACAGACGGTGCCGGCAGCCAGCCCCAGTTTGCGCGACGGCGTCATCGGTTCGGCCTCCGGCAGCTCATTGACCGACCAGCTGGCGTACCTTCTCCACCAGCTCGCGGGTCGAGAACGGCTTGGTCATGTAGACGTCGGCCCCCAACGCCAGGCCCTTGGCCACCTCGGTGTCGCGCCCCTTGGCGGTCAGCATCAGGATGCGCACCCCGGCCAGCGCCGGATCGGCGCGCACCGCCTGGCACACGTCGAAACCGTTCATCTTGGGCATCATCACGTCAAGCAGCACGATGTCCGGCCGATGCTGCCGAATTTTCGCCAGCGCTTCCTCGCCGTCGCCCGCCACCAGCACCTCGAACCCCTCGCGCTTCATCAGGTACTCGACGGAAATCACGATGTTGGGTTCGTCGTCGGCTATCAACAGTGTCTTGCTCATGCCCGGTCTCCTGTCGCAGTCTGAACGCTGCGTATGTCATGTCATTGTCCCACAGCCGCGCGCGGCAGCACGAAGGAAAAGGTCGCGCCAGCGCCGGGGATGCTCTCCACCCACAGCCGGCCGCCGAAGTGCTCGATGATGTGGCGGCTGATCGGCAGGCCGAGGCCGGTGCCGGCGGGCTTGTCGGTCATGCCGCCGCCGCCCTGGCGGAAGCGCTCGAAGATCAGTTGCTGCTCCTCCGGCGCGATGCCCTTGCCGTTGTCGGCGACGTCCACGCGCAGCCCCTCCGGGGTCTCGGCGAGACGCACCGTCACCTTGCCGCCGCGGCCGACGAACTTGGCGGCGTTCGACAACAGGTTGAGCATCACCTGGATCAGCCGGTCGCGATCTGCCAGCAGCAGCGGCACGCGTTCCGGCAGCTCGAGCGACAACGTCACCTCCTTGTCGCGGAACAGCTGCCCCGTGGCTTCGGCCGACTGCGCCACCAGTTGCTTGAGGTCGATTTCGGTGGTGTGCCACTCGGCGTTGCCGGATTCGATCTTGGCCAGATCGAGGGTCTGGTTCACCAGCCGCGTCAGGCGCTCGGTCTCGCCGACGATGATGGCATGGAAGCGCTGGCGCTCCGGCGGCGGGATGTCGGGGTCGTCGCGCAAGATCTCGGACAGGGCGCGGATCGAGGTCAGCGGCGTACGCAGCTCGTGCGTCACCGACGACATGAAATCGTCCTTGAGCCGGTCGAGCTCCTGCAGGCGCGCGTTGGCGGCGGTGAGTTCGCGCGTCGTCACCGCCAGTTGCTGCGACTTGCGCTCCAGCTCGCGGCTGTAACGGCGCAGCTGCGAGGCCTCGTCGAGGATCTCCATCACCTCGGCCGGCGACAGCGGCTCTTCCTGCGCCACCGAGGCCACCACCGCCCGCGCCGAGGCGCTGCCGATGGCGCCGGCCAGCTGCGACTCGGCGAAGTGCACCAGGTCGGCGTCGGCCTCCAGCATGGCGGGGTCGGCCACGCCGTGCCGCCGCGCGTAGCCGGCAAACGCGGCGCGCGCCCGCTCCGGGCCGAGGAAACGGCCAACCAGCGTCTGCAGTTCGCCGCTGTCGGCGCGGCCACGCCACAGCGCCACGCCCACCGGGCGGCTCAGCTTCAGGGCGTCGACGAACAGTCGTGCCTGGCCGGCCTCGACCGCCGTGGGCGGCCGGCGCAGCGACACTACGACGTAGGCGCCGATATTGGCGCACAAACTCCAGAACAGGCTGTGCGAAATCTCGTCCAGCCCGCTGAGGCCGAACAGCTGCTGCGGCCGCAGCAGGCCCAGGGCGAACGGCCCGTCGCTGAGGAAGCCGGCCGGCAGCCAGCCGGACTTGGCGAAGGACGGCAGCAGCAGGGTATAGCCCCACACCAGGAAACCCGCACTCAGCCCGGCCAGGGCGCCGTCACGGGTGCCGCCGCGCCAGTACAGGCCGCCGATCATCGCCGGGGCGAACTGGGCGACGGCGGCGAAGCTGATCAGGCCGATGCCGACTAGGGCGTAGGCCTCGCCGGCGAGGCGGAAGTAGAGGTAGCCGAGCAGCAGGATGGCCAGGATGGCGCCGCGCCGGATCGCCAGCAGCAGGCCGGAGAGATCGCGCGCGCCGCCCAGCGCCAGCCCCGTCCAGCGCAACAGCAGCGGCATCACCAGGTCGTTGCAGACCATGGTGGAGAGCGCGATGGTCTCGACGATGACCATGCCGGTGGCGGCCGAGAGCCCGCCGATGAACACCAGCAGCGCCAGCGCATCCTGGTGCGCGGCCACCGGCAACGTCAGCACGAAGGTGTCGGCGTCGACCCCCTGTCCGGAAAAACGCAGCAGGCCGCCCAGCGTGATCGGCAGCACGAAGACGTTGATCAGCAGCAGGTAGAGCGGGAACAGCCAGATGGCGCGCTTCAGGTGTGACTCGTTGACGTTTTCCACCACCGCCACCTGGAACTGGCGCGGCAGGAATAGCATCGCCAGCGCCGCCAGCAAGGTCAGCGAGAACCAGGTGGCGTAGCCCTGGCCCGCCGCCAGCGAACCTGCCAGCACGCGCAGCCGCTCCACCGCCTGGGCGCGCTGGAAAATATCGCCGAAACCGTCGTATAGGCCGTAGGTGACGAACAGGCCGGCGGCGCTGAACGCCACCAGCTTGACCACCGACTCCAGCGCCACCGCCGCCACCATGCCTTCGTGGCGCTCGGTGGCGTCGAGGTGACGCGTGCCGAACAGCACGGTGAAGGCGGCGAGGATCAGCGCGATGTAGAAGGTGCTGTCGGCAAAGAACGGCTGTGCCGCAGCAGGGCGCGACAGCAGCACCGCCGGATGCGGCAGCAGGATGGCGAGGCTGCCGGACACCGCCTTGAGCTGCAACGAGATGTACGGCACCACGCCCACCACCGCGATCACCGTCGCTAGCCCACCCAGCAGCTGGCTCTTGCCGTAGCGCGAGGCGATGAAGTCGGCGATGGAGGTGATGCGGTTGGCCTTGGCGCTGCGGATCATCTTCAACAGCAGGAACCAGCCCAGCGCCATCACCAGGGTCGGGCCGAGGTAGATCGGCAGGAAGCCGACCCCTGAGACGGCGGCGCGCCCGACGCTGCCGTAGAAGGTCCAGGTGGTGCAGTACACCGCCATCGACAGCGCATACACGCTGGGGTTGGCGATCACCGAGCGCTGCTGGTCGGCGCGGCGGTCCGCCCACCAGGCGACCGCGAACAGCAGCCCCAGGTAGAGTAGGGCGACGACGGCGAGGAGGGGGGCCGGGATCAAGGTCGGTTCCGCCTCAGTCGCGCCGACGCTCGATGATCCACGCCATCAGCGCGATCAGGCCGAACCAGGCGGCGAACAGGTAGACGAACAGCAGGGGCAGTCCGAACAGCTCGGCCGGGCGATCGAACAGCGCCAACACGGGGTAGTTGAACAGCAGGCAACCGGCGAGAAACAACGCGACCAGGCGCGGTCCCCTGAGAATGCTGCCCTGCATGGCCCTCTCCCCGATATGGTTATGCTTGCATTATAAGCACAAGCCACCGGCCGCAGGCAGAGGGCGGCCGCCGGCGGGGATCCGTAGCGATGGGCGGGTGCGGCGGCGGACCTCGCCACACCCCGCGGCCACGTCGCCTCAGGCGGCCAGCTTGCCCTGGTACAAGGCGGCGATCAGATCGGACTGGCTGATCATGCCGGTGAGCGTACCGTCCGCCCCCACCACCGGCACGTGGTGCAGGCCGCGGTCGGCGAACAGCGGCACCAGCTCGACCAGGTGCAGCGTCTCGCGCACGCTCACCACCGGCGTGCTCATGATCGCCGCCACGCGGTTGTCGGCACCGCGCCCGCCCAACAGCTTCGCCACGCGCTCGCGCAGGCCCTGCGGCGTGCCGTCCAGGCGCTTGAGGAAGTCCACCAGCGACACCATGCCCAGCACCTGGCCGAACTCGCCGAGCACCGGCAGCGCGCGCACCTTGTGCCGGCGCAGCAGGCGCCACGCCTCCTGCAAGCTGGCGTCCGGGCGCAGGCTGATCAGGTCGCGCGACATGATGTCGCGGCAGCGGATATCGCCGAGGCGGCGCCGGTAAGAGTGCATCTCGGCCAAGGTCATCACCTGTTCCAGGTCGCTGCGGCTGATGTCGAGCAGGTGGTTGAAACCGGCCAGCGCGGCTTCGACGTCCTCGTCGCGGATGCCCATACGCTCCAGCGGCTTGGGATCGCTGATCAGGTGGCGGTTGGGTTGCGGCAGCGGGCGCGGGTACGGGCGGCGCAGCACGCGGTTATTGAGCAGCAGCGCCAGCGCCAGCATGGCGAGGGCGTTGAGCAGTACCGGCCACAGCACGAAGCCGAAGCCCATGGCGTGGATCGCCGGGCCGCCGATCACGGCGTTGAGCGCGATCGCCCCGCCCGGCGGGTGCAGGCAGCGCAGCGAGATCATCGCAAAGATGGCGAGCCCGACCGCCAACCCGGCGGCGAGCCAGGGATTGGGCACCCAGCGCGCGCAGACGACGCCGATGGCGGCCGACAGCACATGGCCGCCGACCAGCGGCCAGGGCTGCGCCAGCGGGCTGCTCGGCAAGGCGAACAGCAGCACCGCGGCGGCGCCCATCGACGCCACCAGCCACGGCGCGTCGCCGACGGTCAGGTGGGTGATCAGCGCGGTCAAGGCGATGGCCGCCAGCGCGGCCACGGCCACCGCCAGCTGCTCGCGCCGGCTGATGACCAGGGGTTCGGGCCACCAGCGGCCGAGGCGGCGACGCACGGTGGCGGACAGGGGGAGGGCGGGGGCGAAGGTAATCATCCCGCTATTGTAAAGAACATGTATTGCAGATACCACTTCTACTACTTTCGGCCAACCAGCCCTCTGCCACCCGGCGCATTGGCCTGGGCCGCCGGCTTGCGTACACTGGCACCATGAGCGAACTGCTATCTCCCCTGGAATGGGTTTTCGTCGTCATCATGGCGCTGGTGCCGCTGGCCGGGCTGGCCTTTCACCTGTGGGTGATGCTGGCCGGGCGCGGCAAGCCGGATGCCGACCCGGAGTCGAAATAGATGAAACTGAACCTGTTGTATTTTGCGCGACTGAAGGACGCCTTCGGCCGTGATCACGAAACCCTGGAGAGCGATGCCGCCAGCGTCGGCGCGCTGCTCGCCGAGCTGCGCGCGCGCGGCGGCGCCTGGGCCGACGAGTTGGCCGAAGGCCGCGTGTTCCGCGTCGCGCTCAACCAGGAGCTGGCGACCGTGGATAGCGGACTCGCCGCCGGCGACGAAGTGGCGATCTTCCCGCCGGTCACCGGAGGCTGACATGGACGCCTTCACCATCCGCGTCGACGCCGCCGCCTTCGACGCCGGCCAGGAAATCGCCCGGCTGTCGGCCGATCCCGGCGTCGGCGCCGTGGTCAGCTTCGTCGGCGTGGTGCGCCGCCACGGCGACGGCGACAACGTCGCCGCGCTGGAACTGGAACACTATCCCGGCATGACCGAGAAGTCGCTCGCCGCCATCGTCGCCGAGGCGCGTACGCGCTGGCCGCTCTCCGCCGCGCTGATCCACCATCGCGTCGGCCGGCTGGCGCTGGGCGAACCGATCGTGCTGGTGGTCACCGCCAGCGCGCACCGCGCCGCCGCGTTCGCCGCCTGCGAATTCCTGATGGACTACCTGAAGACGCAGGCACCGTTCTGGAAGAAGGAAATCGACGCCGACGGTCACAGCCGCTGGGTCGAGGCCAAGTCCAGCGACGAGGGCGCCGCCGGACGCTGGCAATGAGCTACAGCGCGCTGATCCTGGCCGGCGGGCGCGCCACGCGCATGGGCGGCCAGGACAAGGGGCTGCTCGAGCTGTTCGGCCAACCCCTGATCACCCATACCCTCGCCGCGCTGGCGGCGCAGACTCCCGCCCCGGCGCGCATCCTGATCTCCGCCAACCGCCACCTCGATACCTACCGCGCCTTCGGTCACCCGGTGCTGCCGGACACGCTGCCGGACTACCCCGGTCCGCTCGCCGGCCTGCTGGCGGGCCTCGCCGCCGCCCCGCACGACACCCTGCTGATGCTGCCCTGCGACGCGGTGCGGCTGCCAGCCGAGCTGGCGCCACGGCTGCTGGCGGCGCTGGAAGGCGGCCTCGACGCCGCCTCGGCCAGCGATCCGGAACACTGGCATCCCACCTTGCTGGCGCTGCGTCCCGGGCTGCAGGGCGCGCTCGAAACCTACCTCGCCAGCGGCGGCCGCTCCATCCGCGGCTGGCTCGCCACGCTCGAGCACCGCATCGTGCCGTTCGACCAGGCCCTGCCCAACCTCAACACCCCCGACGCGCTGGCGGCACTGGCCGCGGCCGGACCCGCTGGGCTAGCATGATGGAACAGCCACCCCAGTCAGGAGAATGCGCATGGCGATGGACGTGATCGATTACGAGATTTTCGGCGACGACATGCAGTACGTCGAAGTGGAGCTGGACCCGGGCGAGGCCGCCGTCGGCGAGGCCGGTACCATGTACTACATGGAGGACGGCATCAGCATGGACACCGTGTTCGGCGACGGCTCGGCGGCGCAGGGCGGTCTGCTCGGCAAACTGATGGGCGCCGGCAAGCGCCTGCTCACCGGCGAGTCGCTGTTCACCACGGTGTTCGTCAACCAGGCGCCGAGCAAGAAACGCGTCGCCTTCGCCGCCTCCTACCCCGGCAAGATCGTGCCGGTGCACCTGCTGGAACTGGGCGGCACGCTGTACGCGCAGAAGGACAGCTTCCTCGCCGCCGCCAAAGGCGTCAGCCTCGGCATCGCCTTGCAGAAGAAGATCGGCACCGGGCTGTTCGGCGGCGAAGGCTTCATCATGCAGCGCCTGGACGGCGACGGCTATGCCTTCCTGCACGCCGGCGGCACCCTGACCGAACGCCAGCTGGCGCCGGGCGAGACGCTGCGCGTCGACACCGGCTGCGTGGTGGCCTACCAGCCCTCGGTCGATTTCGACATCCAGTACGTCGGCAAGCTCAAGAGCGCGCTGTTCGCCGGCGAGGGGCTGTTCCTCGCCACCCTCCGGGGCCCGGGACGGGTGTGGCTGCAATCGCTGCCGCTGTCGCGCCTGGCCGACCGGCTGATCGCCGCCAGCCCGAAAGCTGGCGGGCGCTCCAGCGAGCAGGGCTCGGTGCTGGGCGGGCTGGGCGACCTGCTCGACGGCCGGGACTGACCCTCAAGGTTGGCCGAAGCCCGCTGCGCCACAGCGGGCGCTCGTCCAGAAAAACAAAAAACCCGGCCTGAGCCGGGTTTTGTCATGCCGCGTAGCAGGGCTCACTTGCCCGCCGGCACGCCCACCTTGGCACGGCGCGCCTTGACCGCGTCGGCCAGGATCTGCACCAGATCCTCGGTATCCTGCCAGCCGATGCAGGCGTCGGTGATGCTCTGGCCATAGGTCAGCTCGCAGCCCGGCTTCAGGTCCTGGCGACCTTCCACCAAGTGGCTTTCCACCATCACACCGAAGATGTGGGTGTCGCCGGCGGCGAGTTGTCCCGCCACGTCGCGCGCCACTTCCATCTGGCGCTTGTAGTCCTTGCGGCTGTTGGCGTGGCTGAAGTCCACCATCAGCTTCTGCGCCAGGCCGACGCCGGCCAGCTCGGCCGCGGCGGCGCGCACGTGCTCGGCCGAGTAGTTCGGTTCCTTGCCGCCGCGCAGGATCACGTGGCAATCCGGGTTGCCGCCGGTGGAGACGATGGCGGAATGGCCGGTCTTGGTCACCGACAGGAAGTGGTGCGGCTGGCTCGCGGCACGGATGGCGTCGACGGCGATCTTCAGGTTGCCGTCGGTACCGTTCTTGAAGCCCACCGGGCAGGACAGCCCCGACGCCAGCTCGCGGTGCACCTGCGACTCGGTGGTGCGCGCACCGATGGCGCCCCACGAGATCAGGTCGGCGAAGTACTGCGGCGTGATCATGTCGAGGAATTCGGTGGCCGCCGGCATGCCCGCGTTGTTCAGGTTCAACAGCAGACGACGCGCCAGGCGCAGACCGGAGTTGATGTCGTACGACTCATCCAGGTGCGGATCGTTGATCAGCCCCTTCCAGCCCACCGTGGTGCGCGGCTTCTCGAAGTACACGCGCATCACCACGATCAGCTCGCGGGCATGCTCGTGGCGCAACTTCATCAGGCGTTCGGCGTACTCCTCGGCCATGGCCGGATCGTGGATCGAACACGGGCCGATCACCACCAGCATGCGATCGTCCTCGCCACGCAGCAGCGCGGCGATTTCGCGGCGGGTGTTGTAGATCAGCTCGGAGGCGGTTTCGGTGATCGGCAGCTCGTAGAGGTGCGCAATCGGAGGCAGGAGTTCCTTGATTTCGCGGATTCGGACGTCGTCGGTCTGTCGTTGCATGGTGATGTGCCTCGGGGCATTTTTCTGTGTATTGACTGCATCACACAATACCTGCATTTTGCGCACTGCGACAAGTCCCGCGCCCACCCGGCCGCATCTTGGCCGCGCCGCGCCAACCCGGATAAAAAACAAAAAAAGCGCCCTTTTGGGACGCTTTTTTCATTCACCCTCGCCGCGGATTAGTCGGCGTACTGGCGCTTCATGCGTTCGCGGCGCTCCTGTGCCTCCACCGACAGCGTGGCGGTCGGACGCGCCATCAGGCGCTTGAGCCCGATCGGCTCGCCGGTGTCTTCGCAGAAGCCGTAGGAACCGTCTTCGATATCGCGCAGGGACGACTGAATCTTCTGCAACAGCTTGCGCTCGCGGTCGCGGGTACGCAGTTCCAGCGCGTATTCCTCCTCGAGCGTGGCCCGGTCGGCCGGGTCGGGAGTGGCCTCCTGCTCCTGCAGATGGTTCGCCGTCGCGTTGGCGTTGCTCAACAACTCCTGCTGCATCTGCAACAGCCGCTCTTTGAAGAACTCAAGGTGGTCGGCGTTCATGTAATCCTCGCCTTCCCAGTTGAGGATATCCTGTTCGGTCAGCTTGGCCATAATTTAGTGCTTCCAGCATAGAGTTGGCAGACAAGCGCTGAAGATTACCGGTGGCATGGTCTTTGTGCAACTATATTGGACAGACGACTCGCCGGGAAAATCCCTCCTCATGTGCCCCGGTATAGTGCGATTCGCACACAATGACAAGCCTTATTACACGACAAAGGGCAGCCGAGGCCGCCCTTTGCGAATTCCGAGCCCGGCCGCTTATTTCAGCGACAGCACCCACTTCACCAGGGTTTTCAGGTCGGCATCGCTGACCTGCGGGTTCGGCGGCATCGGCACCGCGCCCCACACCCCGGAACCACCGGCCTTGACCTTGGCCATCAGCTTGGCTTCGGCGCCCTTGTCACCAGCATATTTCTTGGCGACATCCTTGTAGGCCGGACCCACTACCTTCTTGTCCACCGAGTGACAGGCCAGACAATTGTATTTCTGGGCAAGTTGCAGGTTGGCCATGGCCGGCGTGGCGACTACGCCCAGCATGACCGCAGCCAGCAGCGTCTTTTTCATACCTCTCTCCTTAAAGATTTGGATAGAACACACCCGTAATGTCGGGATTCAACCCGACAGCAAACCATAACAGCTATAACGCGACCTTGAGTTGCATCAGAAAAACGCTTTCCAGCGCCCGCACCGGCAGCATCAGGATCACCTGGATGATCAGGAACAGGATCAGCGGCGACAAATCCACCCCGCCGATGACGGCCCGGCGGAATGGCCGCAGGAACGGCCGGGTCAGCGCGTCTAGGATCGGTGTCAGCGGATTGTACGGATTCACCCAGCTCAGGATGGCCTGGACGATGACCGCCCCCATCAAAAGGTACAGCGACTGGCGGAACACGTCCAGCAGCGACAGGCACAACAGCCCCAGCCAGGTTTCCGGCGCGGCAAAACTGTACGGCAGGGGATTGAGCGCCAGCATCAGCACGTTGCTGAAGAGGCCGACCAGCAGCGCCAGCAGCAGCGTGGCCGTGTCATAGCCGTGCACGCTCGGCACCAGTTTGCGCATCGGCAGCACCGCGAAATTGCTCACCGCCATCACGAACTGCGACAACGGGTGCTTGAACGGCGCGCGCGCCACCTGCAGGTAGAAGCGCAGCAGCAGCACCAGCACGAACAGGTCGGCCAGCGTCTTGATCAGGAATTGCAGGGTCTCGGCGATCATCTCAGTCCTGGCTCAGTAGCTGGCCCAACTCCACCGAACGCGCCCGGCAATCCTGCATCCCGGCCTGGATCGCCGCCTTGACGCCGTCGGCCTCGAAACGGGCGACGGCCCGCTCGGTGGTGCCGCCCTTGGAGGTGACGTTGGCGCGCAGGGTGGCCACGTCGAGATCGCTTTGCTTTGCCAGCTCGACGGCGCCATCAAAGGTGCCCAGCACCAGCTGACGAGCGGTGGCGTCGTCAAAACCGAGTTCACGCGCCGCCGCAATCATCGACTCGATGAAGTAGAACACGTAGGCCGGGCCGCTGCCGGATACTGCGGTGATGTCGTCGATGCCGCTCTCGTTCTCGAGCCAGAACACCTTGCCCACCGCCGCCATGATGGCGGCGGCGTTGTTGCGATCGCCTTCGGCCAGGCCGAGCGGAGCGAACAGCCCCGAGACACCCTTGCCGACCATGGCCGGCGTATTGGGCATCACGCGCACGATGCGCCCGGAACCGAGCCAGCGCGCCAGCGCCGCAATGCCGACGCCAGCGGCGATCGACACCACCAGGGCATTGCCCAGCACCGGGGCCAGGGTCAGGCACACGTCCTTCAGCTGCTGCGGCTTGACCGCCAGCACCACCACATCGTCGGCTGACAGGTGTTGCGGCGGCTGTTCCAACGCGGTCACGCCGTAGGCCTGTTCCAACTGGTTACGCTTGTCGGCGCTGGGCTCCACCACGCTGATGCGGTGGCCGCCCTGTTTGGCCAGGCCGCTGATGATGGCGGAGGCCATGTTGCCGCCGCCGATGAAGGTGATCTGCATGCTGAGTCCTCTATTTGTCGATTGTATATCGTAGCCAATTTGGCAAAACCATTATGCTGGATACGTCCGGGAGCCGAAAATGGCCGTGCCGACCCGTACCAGCGTCGAGCCTTCCCGCACCGCCAGCTCCAGGTCGGCCGACATCCCCATCGACAGGGTGTCGAGCGCCAGGCCTTGTGCCGCCATCTCGTCGCGCAGCCGGCGCAACAGCGCAAACTGGCCCGTCAGCCGTGCCTGATCGGCGGTCGGCTCGGGGATGCACATCAGGCCGCGCAAGGTCAGACGCGGCAGGGCGGCGACGGCACGCGCCAGCGCCAGCACCTCGTGCGGTTCGCAACCGCTCTTGCTCTCCTCGCCCGAGACGTTCACCTGCAGGCAGACATTGAGCGGCGGCAAGGATGCGGGACGCTGCGACGACAAGCGTTCGGCGATTTTCAGACGCTCCACCGAATGCACCCAGTGCGCCAGCTCGGCCACCGGGCGCGTCTTGTTGGATTGCAGCGGCCCGATGAAGTGCCACTCGATGTCCAGCCCGCCCAGCACAGCGCCCTTGGCTTGCAGCTCCTGCACGTAGTTTTCGCCGAAAGCGCGCTGCCCGGCGGCGTACGCCTCCTGGATGGCGTCGGCCGGAAACGTCTTGCTGACCGCCAGCAGGCATACCGAGCCGGATGCACGCCCGGCGGCGGCCTCGGCCGCGGCCAGCCGCTGGCGGACCACGTCCAGAGAGGATGAAATAGCTGAAGTCATGATGTCCTTGGTGCAACCGCAACACTGCCGCCGCCCCACGTCGGGACGGCTCCCACTGCATCAGCATACCAAGTCCCGGCGCTTATGCTTACAATCAGGAAAGGTCATGCCGGTGGTCTGGCGCTGACGGCCCGCCGTAGCGGTATCGAATTGGGGAGAATTATAAATGGAAATTTCCGAGCTCTTGGCCTTCACCGTCAAGAACAAGGCGTCCGACCTGCACCTGTCGGCCGGCCTGCCGCCGATGATCCGGGTCAACGGCGACGTGCGCCGCATCAACCTGCCGCCGCTGGAGCACCACGAAGTGCACGACAAGGTGTACGACATCATGAACGACTTCCAGCGCAAGGCGTTCGAAGAAATGATGGAGTGCGACTTCTCGTTCGAGCTGCCGGGCATCGCCCGCTTCCGGGTCAACGCCTTCATGCAGAACCGCGGCATGGGCGCCGTGTTCCGGGTGATTCCGTCCAAGGTGCTGACGCTGGAGGAGCTGTCGGCGCCGAAGATCTTCCAGGAGATCGCCAGCTACCCGCGCGGCCTGGTGCTGGTGACCGGACCGACCGGCTCCGGCAAGTCCACCACGCTGGCGGCGATGATCGACTATATCAACGATAATGAATTCTCCCACATCCTGACCGTGGAAGACCCGATCGAATTCGTGCACCAGAGCAAGCGCTGCATGATCAACCAGCGCGAACTGGGGCAGCAGACCCACAGTTTCGCCAACGCGTTGCGCTCGGCGCTGCGCGAGGACCCGGACGTGATCCTGGTGGGGGAAATGCGCGACCTGGAAACCATCCGCCTCGCCATGACCGCGGCGGAAACCGGCCACCTGGTGTTCGGCACCTTGCACACCAGCTCGGCCGCCAAGACCGTCGACCGTATCGTCGACGTGTTCCCGGCCGGCGAGAAGGAGATGGTGCGCTCGATGCTGTCGGAGAGCCTGCGCGCGGTGATCTCGCAGACCCTGCTGAAGACCAAAGACGGCAGCGGACGGGTGGCGGCGCACGAGATCATGGTCGGCACGGCGGCGATCCGCAACCTGATCCGTGAGAACAAGATCGCCCAGATCAACTCGATGATCCAGACCGGCCAGCAGTACGGCATGCAGACGCTCGACCAGTGCCTGCAGGAACTGGTACGCCGCAACATCGCGTCGCCGGCCGAGGCACGGCTGAAGGCCAGCAACAAGGATTTGTTCTAAGCGCCCCTTTCACGAGACGGCAACCCCTTGTCCCGGTGAGCGGCCGCGTGCCGCACCCATCCCATGCCGAGCGAGTCGACGATTGGCCCGGCGCGATGGGCGCCGCGACGCGGAATCTCCATGTGCTCCCGGGCCCTCGTGGTTCCGTCACTCCGGCACCAAGCAACCCCGGGGACCCGCCTCGTGAGACAGGCCTGACACCGGCGTTCAGCGCCGGCAACGATGGAAAACGATCATGGAAAGAGACCAGGCCTCGAAGTTCATCCACGACCTGCTCAAGCACGCCGTAGGCAAGAACGCTTCGGACATCTTCATTTCGGCCGACTTCCCGCCGGCCATGAAGATCGACGGCAAGATCATCCCGGTGTCGCCGCAGCCACTGTCGGCGCAGCACACCAAGGAGCTAGTGCGTTCGGTGATGAACGACCGCCAGATGGAAGAGTTCGAATCCTCGATGGAGGCGAACTTCGCCATCAGCCCGCCGGGCATCGGCCGCTTCCGCGTCAGCGCCTTCATCCAGCAGGGTATGGCCGGCATGGTGCTGCGCAAGATCAATACCGAGATTCCCACCTTCGACCAGCTGCGCCTGCCGGAAGTGCTGAAGGACGTGGCCTTGATCAAGCGCGGCCTGGTGATCTTCGTCGGCGGCACCGGCTCGGGCAAGTCCACCTCGCTGGCCGCACTGGTGGACTGGCGCAACAGCCACAGCCAGGACCACATCATCACCATCGAGGACCCGATCGAATACGTGCACCCGCACAAGAAATCGATCGTGACCCAGCGCGAGGTGGGGGTCGATACCGACAGCTGGGACATTGCGCTGAAGAACACCCTGCGTCAGGCGCCGGACGTGATCCTGATGGGCGAGATTCGCGACCGCGAGACCATGGGCTACGGCCTGCAGTTCGCCGAAACCGGCCACCTCTGCCTCGCCACCCTGCACGCCAACAACGCCAACCAGGCGCTCGACCGCATCCTGAACTTCTTCCCGGAAGAGCGTCACCAGCAGGTGCTGATGGACCTGTCGCTGAACATGCGCGCCATCATCTCGCAGCGGCTGGTTCCGCTCGCCACCGGGCGCGGCCGGGTGGCTGCGGTGGAGGTGATGCTCAACAGCCCGCTGATGGCGGACCTGATCTTCAAGGGCGAGATCGCCTCGATGAAGGAGGTGATCGGCAAGTCGCGCGAGAGCGGCATGCAAACCTTCGACCAGGCGCTGTTCGATCTCTACGAGGGTGGTCTGATCAGCTACGAGGATGCGCTACGCAATGCCGACTCGGTCAACGACCTGCGCCTGAAGATCAAGCTGTACGGCGAGGGCGCCAAGGATCGCGACCTGCTCGAGGGCATCGACCACCTCGACATCATCTGAACACCCGCCCACTCCCGGCCACGGAGCGCAGACCGGGAAGGGCGACCTCGCCGGAGCGGGCTTAGCAAAGCGGCCGAGGCCTGGAGCATGGCCGGGTCCACGGGAAGGGGTAGCACGGGCGGGGTAAAGGCCCGGGCCGGCTTACGCCCACATGCGTTTGACCCAGTCCAGCGACTCGGTTTCGATTCGGGTGAGGAGTTCGGCATCGTAGCCGGCGGGCTGTACCGTGTTTTCGTCTTCCAGCGACACGGTGACCTTGAGCCATTCGCCGAGGATGTGCCGGCCATCGAGTACGGCGTCCTTGATGATCTGATCGACCGGCAGCTGCGGAATCAGCTCGGTCTTGGGGCGCAGCATCAGGGCGTCGACCAGCGACAGGATGCCGACCATGAAGGCCTGTTCGGCCAACTGGGGCGCCTCCGGCCGCAGGCTCTGGGCCAGCCGCTCCATGATGCGGCCGCGCATGGCCGCCAGTTCGAGCAGGGGATTGTGGCGGACCTTGTCGCCCTGGGGCGTGGCGGTGGCAAACATCAAGAGCAGGGTCCAGCGCTTGATCTTGTCCCGTCCCAGGAGCAGGATGGCCTGGCGGATCGAGGTGACCGCCGACTTGTCGGCCATGACCGCGGTGGAGGTGAGCCGGAGCAACATCAGCGCGATATCGGGCGCGCTCTTGAACGCTTCCTCCAGGGCATCGGTCTCGGCGTCGCTCAGGATCAACCCCAGCAAGCGCAGCAGTACCGATACCTTGGGCCTCACCTGGCGCGAGTGGATCACCGTGGGATGGGCGAAGAAGTAGCCCTGGAACAATTTGAAGCCGAACTCGCGACAGGTTTCGAACTGCTCGGGGTTGTCGACCTTTTCCGCCAGCAAGCTGCCGCGGAAACCTTCCAGCGCTTGCAGCAGCGCCGGCAACGCGCTCAGCTCGACCTGGCTGAGGTCGATCTTGACGATGTCGACGTAATCGAGCAGGGCGCGCTTGTCGCTGGTCAGCGATACCAGGTCGTCCATCGCCATGCGGAAGCCGCGCTGGCGCAGCTCGGCCAGCCGCACCAGCAGGGCGGGCGTCGCCCGGACCGTTTCCAGAATTTCCAGCACCACGGTGTCGTGCGGCAGCACGTTGACGAGGTCGCTCATCAACAGCTGTTCGTCGACGTTGATGTAGCCCAGCCGGTCGCCCAGCACCTCGGCGACGCCGAGGTCGACGAAGGCATGGCGGATTACCGTGGCGGTGGCGGCGAAATCGTCGACGACATGCGCGGCGTTGACCGGGCTGGAACGGAACAACAATTCATACCCCACCAGGTTTTCCCTGGCATCGACAATCGGCTGCCGCCCCAGATAGTGCGTTGAGTACATGAAGAAACCTGTGTCGTCCCTGAAAAGCGTCGAGTGATCAGTTTAGGGGAAAGGAATCGGGTCTTGAGACTCTTTTTTGCCATCATACCGGACAAGTCGACTTCCGTGTCATTGCATGCCAATGGCAACTTATTGGCCAAACACAGCCGCGGCCATGTCGTCGCCGCCGAGCGACTGCACCTGACCCTGGCCTTTCTAGGCGAGGTCGCTCCCGAGCGGCTGGACGAGCTCCTGACGATCGGGGAGAGCCTGCCGCGTCTGGATGGGGCGGTATGGACGATAGACCGCGTCGGCGGCTGGCCCAACGGCATCGTCTGGGCCGGCAGTTCTCAGCCATGCCTCGTGCTGAGCGAACTGGTGGCCGCCTTGCAGCAAGGACTGGCACAGGCCGGGTTCCCGACCGAGACGCGTCCATACGTGCCGCACGTGACGCTGCTGCGCCGGGCGCGCCACCGGCTGCCGCCCCAGGGCATCTCCCCCTTACCGTTCGTCTTGCGGCGCGTGTCGCTGATGCAATCCACACTAACGCCGCAGGGGCCGCAGTACCGCGAGCTGCGGCGCTGGCCGTGACAGGCGGCTTGCTCGAGGACTGGAAGGCCAGCGCCTCCCTTACCGGCAGAACAGGTTTCACGTGAAACATCGTCCACCCCGACGGCCTCCCGTCTCTCGGACAAAGCCGGGGGATACCATCGGCCCTGCTGCAGGCTGCCTTTTCCAACGGCAGCGGATATGGAAAACGCCACCGGGTTGCGGTGGCGTTGCTCGGTCAAGGCGGGCGGAAGATCGTTCGGCTCGCCGGCATCGCTGGCTCAGTGCTGCAGGATCTTCGACAGGAAGTGCTGGGCACGCTCGGAGCGGGCCTGGATGTCGCCGAAGAATTCCTCCTTGGCACAATCCTCGACGATGGCGCCCTTGTCCATGAAGATGACGCGGTTGGCCACCTTGCGCGCGAAGCCCATCTCGTGGGTCACACACATCATGGTCATGCCCTCGTGCGCCAGTTCCACCATCACGTCCAGCACCTCGTTGACCATTTCAGGGTCGAGCGCCGAGGTCGGTTCGTCGAACAGCATGGCGATCGGGTCCATCGACAGTGCGCGGGCGATCGCCACGCGCTGCTGCTGACCGCCGGAGAGCTGGCCCGGAAACTTCGCGGCGTGCGCCTTGAGGCCGACGCGATCGAGATAGTGCAGGCCTTTCTGGCGCGCCTCGTCCTTGCTGCGCCCCAGCACCTTTTCCTGGGCAATGGTCAGGTTGTCGGTGATCGACAGGTGCGGGAACAGCTCGAAGTTCTGGAACACCATGCCGATCCGCGCGCGCAGCTTGGGCAGGTCGGTCTTCGGGTCGCCCACCGACAGGCCGTCGACGATGATCTCGCCCTTCTGGAACGGCTCCAGCGCGTTGACGGTCTTGATCAGGGTGGATTTGCCGGAGCCGGACGGGCCGCACACCACCACCACTTCGCCCTTTTCCACGGCGGTCGAGCAATCGGTGAGCACCTGGAAGTCACCGTACCATTTGCTGACGTTCTTGAGAGTAATCATCGCGCTCATACTGCCAACCTCTTTTGCAGACGCTTCACCACGGTGGAGGCGCCGAAACTGATAACAAAATAAACCACCCCGGCCAGGATCAGGAACTCATTCGGCTGACCGACGATGTCCCCCTTGGAGCGGGCGGTGTTGAGGAAGTCCATCAGGCCCACGGCGTACACCAGCGAGGTGTCCTGGAACAGGATGATGGACTGCTGCAGCAGCAGCGGCATCATCTTGCGGAAGGCCTGCGGCAGGATGATCAGCCGCATTGCCTGGCCGTAGGTCATGCCCAGCGCGTAGGCGGCATTGAGCTGGCCCTTGGAAATGGACTGGACGCCGGCACGCACAATCTCAGCATAGTAGGCCGCTTCGAACATCATGAAGGCCACCAGGCAGGAGGTGAAGGCGCCGACCGCGACGAACTCGCCGGAAATCCACTTGAAGATCAGCGGCACCACGAAGTAGAACCAGGTGATCACCAGCAGCAGCGGAATCGAGCGGAAATAATTGACGTAGAACTTGGAGGCACCGGACAGCAGGCGGTTACTGGACAGGCGCATCAGCGCCAGCACCGTCCCCAACGCCACGCCGCCGCTTACTGCCAGGAGCAGCAGCTTGAGCGTCAGCGCCATGCCGTCGATCAGGCCGGGCAGGGCCGGGCCGATCTGGCTGAAATCGAAACCCATCATTTGGCACCTCCCATCATGCCCGGCACCCGCAGACGGGTTTCCACCCAGCCCATGAACTTCATCAGGCTCATGTTGAGCACGAAGTAGATCACCGTGGCGAGCGTGAACGCTTCAAACAGGTTGGCCGAAAACTCGGCGGTCTGCTTGGTCTGCGCCAAGAGTTCCATCAGACCGATCAGCGAGGCCACCGAGGAGTTCTTGAAGATGTTCAGGAACTCGCTGGTGAGCGGCGGGATGATGATGCGGAAAGCCTGCGGCAGCAGCACATAGCGGTAGATCTGCGCCTGCTGGAAACCCATCGCCATGGCAGCGTAGTTCTGCCCCTTGGGCAGCGCCTGGACGCCGGTGCGCACCTGTTCGCACACCCGCGCCGCGGTAAACAGGCCGAGGCAGACCACCACCGACAGGTAAGCCGAGGTCGCCGGGCTCAGGTCCTGCTTGAACCAGATCTGCGCGCGTTCCGGCAGCAGGTCGGGCACCAGGAAGTACCAGACGAACAGCTGCACCAGCAGCGGCACGTTGCGGAACAGTTCGACGTAAGCGGTGGCAATGCCCGAGGCGGTCTTGTTGGGGAGCGTGCGCATCACGCCCAATACCGACCCCAGGATCAGCGCGATGATCCAGCCGGCCAGCGCCACGGCGATGGTCCAGCCCAGACCGGAAATGAACCAGTCGAGGTAGATTTCCGTGCCGATGCCGGTGGACTTGAAGAAGACGTTCCAGTCCCAGTTGTAATTCATACCCAATCTCCAAACAAAAAGGGGGAGACGACCTCCCCCCGGAGCCTGGCATGTTCCTGTTCGTCAGCTATACCGGGAGGAGGGTATGGCGCGGGCAGCAGCACCCCTCACGACCAATGCGGGATTGGCTGTGAATCGTCCCGCCACAGGCGGCGGGCTGGCGCTGCGAGCCGGCGCGTGGCGGCGGCAATGCCGCCGGTGCGCGCCGGGAACAGGGTCACGACAGGCTCGAGTCGCCCATCAGGATTACATCTGCTCGGCAGACTTGTCGGTCGGGTTCTTAATCAGAGCCTTGAGTTCGGCCGACATCGGGAAATTCAGGTTGAGGTTTTTCGGCGGAACCGGGCTGGTGAACCACTTGGCGTAGATCTTGTTGATCTCGCCGGACTTGTAGGTGGCCTTGATGGCGTCGTCGACGACTTTCTTGAAGGCCGGGTCGCCCTTGCGCATCATGCAGCCGTAGATTTCGAACGACTGCGGCTTGCCGGTCACCACCCACTCGGCCGGGTTCCTAGCTTTCACCATTTCGCCGTACAGCAGCACGTCGTCCATCATGAAGGCGACGGCACGGCCGGATTCGGCCATCAGGAACGATTCGCCGTGGTCCTTGGCCGAGATGATGTTCATGCCCATCTGCTTCTCGGCGTTCATGGCCTTGATCAGGCGCTCGGAGGTGGTGCCGGCGGTGGTCACCACGTTCTTGCCCTTCAGATCGGCGAAGTCCTTCACGCCGGAGGTCTTCTTGGTCAGGAGACGGGTGCCGATCTCGAAGATGCCGACCGAGAAGTCGACCTGCTTCTGACGCTCCAGGTTGTTGGTGGTGGAACCGCATTCGATGTCGACGGTGCCGTTCTGGACCAGCGGAATGCGCGTCTGCGAGGTCACCAGGTTGTACTGGACCTTCAGGCCCGGCATCTTCAGGTCTTTCTTGACGGCTTCGACCACCTTGTTGGCGATGTCCATCGAGTAGCCGATAGGCTGCTGGTTGTTGTCGAGGTAGGAGAAGGGAATGGAGGCATCACGGTGACCGATGACGATGGTCCCGGAGTCCTTGATCTTTTTCAGGGTGCCGGTCAGCTCGGCGGACATGGCCGGAGCAGCGAGCAGGGCGCCAACGGTGGCGGTGCAGATGAGTCGAGTGGTAAAGCGCATGCAAGTTTCTCCTGTTCTATTGATCTCGGCGCCCCCGTTATTCGGGGGTCGCTGTGCTGACAGCGTGCCCCGCCCCCGTTGCCTGCTTCGCCGGCTTATTGCATCGGCGTCAGCAACTGGCGCAGGAACTGCTTGGCCCGATCGTGCTGGGGGTTCATGAAAAACTCCTCAGGCTGGGCTTCTTCGATGATCTGGCCATGATCGACAAACACCACCCGGTCGGCCACTTCGCGAGCGAAGCCCATTTCATGGGTCACCACCATCATGGTCATGCCCGATTCCGCCAGGTCTTTCATCACGCGCAGCACTTCACCGATCATTTCCGGATCCAGCGCCGACGTGGGCTCGTCGAACAGCATTACCTGAGGCTGCATGGCCAGGCCGCGGGCGATAGCCACACGCTGCTGCTGCCCACCGGAAAGCTGCGCCGGGAAGGCGTCTTTCTTGTGGGCCAGTCCCACGCGTTCTAGCAATTGCAATGCCAGCTTCTCGGCGGCCGCCCGTTCCATATTCTTAACCATTAGAGGTGACAATGTGATGTTGTCAAGTACAGACAGGTGCGGGTAGAGGTTGAAGTGCTGGAACACGAAGCCCACTTCGGCGCGCAGGGCGTTGAGATCGGTCTTGGGGTCGACCACGTTCTTGCCGTCCACCCAGATCTCGCCGGAGTTGATCGATTCGAGCTGGTTGACGGTGCGAATCAGCGTGGACTTGCCCGAGCCGGACGGGCCGCACACCACCACCACCTCGCCGGCCGCGACGTTCAGGCTGACGTCGTTGAGGACATGCAGGTCCTTGAACCACTTGTGCACGTTCATGAATCGGATCATCGTTACCGCTCTTTCTGTTTACTGATTTTCATTTATGTTTCAAGGCGTTGCCTTTGCCTGCCGGCAGCAGGCCGGCGTGCCGCGCCACGATTTTCGGGGCAGGCCGCGGCCGGCGCAAGCTGCAACGCAGCAAGGGCCGGGGTCAGCGCCGGCTGCTCAGCAGGTTGGCCATGGCCACGTACTGCTCCACCGTCAGGTTCTCCGGGCGCAACCCCGAGTCGATGCCGAGCGCGGCGAAGTCCGCCTCGTCCAGTACGCCCTTGAGGTTGTTGCGCAGCGTCTTGCGGCGCTGCGAGAAGGCCAGGGTGACCAGGGCCTCGAGCTCGGCTTCGTCGGTCGCCACACCGCAGCGGCCGGGCGCCGGGATCATGCGCACCACGGCCGATTCCACCTTGGGCGGCGGCCAGAAGGCGCCCGGCGGCACATGCAGAATCTGTTCCATTTCAAAGCGATACTGCAGCATCACCGTGAGCCGGCCGTAATCGGCGGTGGACGGTTCGGCCACCATGCGCTCGATGACTTCCTTCTGCAACATGAAGTGCATGTCGACCACGCGGTCGCCGTAGCTCGCCAGGTGGAACAGCAGCGGCGTGGAGATGTTGTAGGGCAGGTTGCCGATCAGCTTGAAACGCGTGCCGATGCTGGAAAAATCGAAGGCCAGCGCGTCGCCTTCGTGGATGGTGAGGCGCTCGGGCGGGAACTCGCTTTTCAGCCGGCTGATGATGTCGCGGTCGATCTCGACCACGTGCAGGTGCGGCAGACGCGCCAAGAGCGGGCGGGTCAGCGCGCCAAGGCCCGGGCCAATCTCGACCACGATGTCGCCGGGCTGCGGGTTGACCGCGTGCACGATGCTTGCGATCACGCTGGCGTCCTGCAGGAAGTTCTGGCCGAAGCGTTTACGGGGTATGTGTTTTGTCATGGGCTTTCGTCATGAAGCGCTCATCCGATCCATGACGGATGGCGAAAAAAAGAGTGGCCGGTGTAGCTTTTTTTGTCTCACTGGCGTGGCAAAACGACATGAAAATCAATCGACATCAAAATACCCATAGAAAAATTTTCTATCGCCACGCCGATTTTGCCACCCTGACCGTGCCCGGCCGGACCGTCCCGGCGCCGGGGCGGGGTGGGCAACGCGGCATTCCGTTCGGAAAACCGAACAACATTGCCGTCGCCGGAACGGATTTCCGAACCAAACGACGTCAGCAGTCAGCAGTCAGCAGTCAGCAGTCAGCGTGTCAGCACCTGCAGCGTCAGCGCGATGGCGGCGTAGCGCAGCCCCTTGCCGGCGGTCAGCCACAACACGCTCGGCAGCAGCGGCAGGCGCAGCCAGCCCGCCGCCAGCGGCAGCGCGTCGCCGATCAGCGGCACCCAGGCCAAGAGCAGGGTGGCCGGGCCGAAGCGCTCGAACCAGCGCGCGATCCTGGGCGACAGCTCCTTCCTCGGCGCGAGCCGCCCCAGCCACAGGCTGCTGACGCTGCCGGCGCTGTTGGCCAGCGTCGCCAACAGCAGGGCCGGCCACAACCAGTCGGGCCACTTGTAGAGGAAGGCGGTGAGCGCGAGCTCGGAATTGCCGGGCAGCAGCGTGGCGGAGAGGAAGGCCGAGGCGGCCAGCCCGGCCAGCGCCAGCGCCGCCGTGTCCATCATTCGGCGAGCTCGAAGTCCTGGCCGGAGGCTTCGCGTATGGCCTGCGATAGGGTGGCGAAGAATTCGGCGCCGTCGCGCGCGGCAAGCCACTGACCGTCGCTCAGGGCGAAGTGGTAGCCCCCGCTCTTGGCAGCGATCCACAGTTCGTGGTTGCTGCTGTGGCGGTTGACCACGATCTTGGCGCCGCTGTCGAACTCGATTTCCAGCACGTTGCCGTTGGTGAGGAAGTCGGCGTCGAGGCCGGCGTCGTCGATGGCGTTCTCGATGCGGGCGAAGATGCCGTCGGTCAGGATGAGGAATTCGCTGTCGGTCATGTCGTCTTGTCCAGTTGGGTCGGCGCGCCGCCGTATGCCGGTTTCGCCAGGCGGACGGGCCAGGACAGCCCGGATGGGCTGCGCGGGGAGGACCGCCGGAAGAAACGGGCGCTATGTATCGGCACGGCGCGCTTTGCTAGTATCGTAATTTTGCCACATCGGACCCGCCTCCATGCGAACCATGATCTCCCTCGTGGCCTTGTGCCTTATCGTCACGGCCTGCGGCTACAAGGGCCCGCTCTATCTACCCAAAGACGCGCCGGCGAAACACCGGCACCACGATGCCTCGGCGCCATGACCCCGGCCCGCTGCCATGCCCCGCCTGCCGGGGCATTTTTCATCGGGCCCGCCGCTGCGGTGGCGGACCCTGCCGCCGCCATGGCCTAGAATGATCCGCACTGCGTTTGTGGAGTGACCCCATGACCCGTTTTGCCCGCCATCTCGCGCATCACCCCATCGTCAATCCGTTTCCCGGCATCGTGAAGCTGGAAGCGGCGCTCGGCCACCCGATCCGGGCGCGCATCGGCTCCAACGAGAGCATGCCGCAGCCGGCGTCGCCGCTGCTGCAGTTGCTCGGCGCCGCCGGGGCCGAGCTGGCACGGCTCTACCCTGACCCCTACGCCCACGCGCTGCGCGCGCGCGCCGCGGCGCTCAACGGCGTGACGGCAGACGAGGTGCTGTTCGACACCGGCGCCGACAGCCTGATCCTGCTGACGCTGCGCCTGTTCTGCAACGTCGGCGATACCGTGGTGAGCACGGCGGGGACGTACCCGACCTTGCGCTACTTCGCCGAGGGCGTCGGCGCGCAGGTGGTCGAGGTCGACTACGCCCGCGGCGACAACCTGCTGGCGCCCGATCTGGCGGCGCTGGCCGAGGCCGCCCAGCGGCACCGGGCGGCGCTGGTCTACCTCGCCAACCCGGACAACCCGAGCGGCCACTACCACCGCGCCGACGCCATCGCGCGGCTGCGCGCGGCGCTGCCGGCCGACTGCGTGCTGCTGCTGGACGAGGCCTACCTCGACTTCTGCGTGGACGAGGACGACGCGCCCCCGGCCGGGGTGCTGCCGAACACGGTGCGGCTGCGCACGCTGTCCAAGGCCTACGCGCTGGCCGGGCTGCGCGTGGGTTACGCCATCGCCGCCGCCGAGATCGTCGCCAAGGCCGACCAGATCCGCCCGCAGTACGCGCTGTCGGCGCTCGCCCAGGCGGCGGCGCAGGCGGTGCTGGACGAGCCGGACTACGCGCGCCGGCTGATCGCCGACACGCTGGCGCTGCGGGCCAGGTTGGCCGAAGCGCTGCGCGAGCGCGGCCTGAGCGTGCTGCCCAGCCGCACCAACTTCGTCGCCATCGCCTACCCGGACGCCGCCGTGGCGGAGCGCATCCAGCGCGCGCTGCTGGCCGACGGCGTGGCGGTGCATCGTCCGCCGCATGCGGCGATGAAGCATCTGCTGCGCGTCACCGCCCATCCGCAGGCGCTCGACGCGGCGGTGCTGGACGCGCTGGCAGGCTCCGCCTAGCGATTACCAGACGCCTTCGCAACCACGACGCGAAGGTCCGTGAGCAGGGCCGCCGACCGTTCTGGGAGCACGGCAAGCGCTCGCTGAGCGGGTCCCTGCGTGCCAATCCATCGCTGAGCCAAGCGAAAGACCGGCACGCAGGGATTTGCCCAGAGCTAGCGGCGCAACGCCGCCGACGACGTCATCGCGGCTAAGGCAAATGGGAATAATGCACCGCCAGCCAGACCGTGGGCTGCTCGGGGTCGGTCCAGTCGACGCGGTGGCGGCGGTGCGGGGCGATGTCGAGCCAATCGCCCGGGCGCAGGTCGCGCGGCACGCCTTCGTCCTCGAACAGCAGCTTGGCCTCGCCGGCGAGCAGCAGCACCCATTCGCCATCGGGCTGATCGAACCAGTAGCCGGGCGGGCTGGCCTGGCCGAACGAGACGATGCGTTCGATCTTGACGCCGGGCTGGCGCAGCAGGGTGTGGAACACTTCCTCGGCGCCGGCGGCGGGGAGGTCGTTGAGCAGGTTGTGGATCGGCATCGGCGTGCTCCCGTGAGCGGCCCGGACGGCCCAGGGGCGGGCCGTCCCCTGACTGGATCATAGCCAAGCCGCCAGCGCTTGCCGGCACGGCCGCGCTCGAGGTTGGCCGAAGCCCGCAGCGGCGTCACACAGCGGCCAGCACCACGCGGTTGCGGCCCTGCTGCTTGGCCTGGTAGAGCGCGTCGTCGGCTTCCCGCAGCAGCGCCTCCGGGGTTTCGTCGGCGATGCCGGCGGCCACGCCGATCGACACCGTCAAGGCCGGCAGGCCGGGCACGCGGTACGCTTCGACGCGGGAGCACAGGCGTTCGGCCACGCGTTCCGCGCCGAGGGCGTCGGCCCCCGGCAGCAGCATGACGAATTCCTCGCCGCCCATGCGGCACACCACGTCGCCCTCTCGCGCGCTGTCGCGCATCAGCTGCGCCAGCGCGGTGAGCGCCTGGTCGCCGGTATCGTGGCCGTAGCTGTCGTTGACCGACTTGAAGAAGTCGATGTCGATCATCAGCACCGCGAACGGCTGGCGGCTGTATTTCCAGTCGTCCAGCACGCTGTCCAGTTCGCGCCGGTTGCCAAGGCCGGTGAGGGCATCGGTATTCGATTCCTGGCGGAAGCGGTTGAGCTGCTGCTGCATGGCGCGCATCCCCACCAGCAGCGCCTGTTTCAGCTGCTGCGCCTCGAAGTACCACGAGTGCACCGCCTCGATGCGCGGCGTGGCGCCGTGGCTGTCCATGGCGGCGGCCTCGCGCGCCAGTTGCCGCAGCGGCCGCGCGATCTGCAGCGACAGCCACCAGACCACCACGATGATGATCAGCAGCAGCGGCGCGGCGTACTTGGCCATGGTCAGCATGAGCTGGTCGAGCTCGGCCAGCGCCTGCGCCCTGGGGCGCTGCGACACCACGCCCCAGTGCCCGCTCGGCACGTAGGCGTAGCCGGCGAGCATCGCCACACCCTGGGTGTTGGTCACCGGCCGGGCACCGCTCTGGCCGCGCATCACGGCCGCCACCACCGGGTTGCCCGAGGCGTCCTGCATGATGCGGGCGGGGTCATGGTGGAAGATCAGCCGTCCCTTGCCGTCCACCACATAGAGGTAGGAGCCGTCGCGGTAGTAGTGCTCGCCCAGCAGGCCATGCAGGATGTTCTTCTCGCGCAGCCGGATCGAGCCGCCGACGTAGCCGCGGTAGCGGCGGGCACGGTCGAACAGCGGTTGCGAGATCATCACCACCAGTTGCCCGGTGACGGCACGGTAGGGTTCGGAGATCAGCGGGCTCTGCCTGGCCAGAGCCTCGTGCGCGCCGCGACTCTCCGGGCGCCGCCCGACGAGCTGGGGCAGGAACGTGGCGGCGCGCACCACGCCGCGTTCGTCGAACACCACCAGGGTGTTGAAGCTGTCGGAGGAGCGCTGCTGCAGGTCGAGCTCGCGTTGCAGCGCGGCGGCGTCGTCCATGTGCTCGACCAGCCGCTCGGCGTTGACGCGCAGGTTCTGCTGGGTGGCGCGCAGAAAGACCTCGGTGTTGTAGGCCACCTTGGCGGCGTAGACCCGGTGTGCTTCGAGCGTGTTGCGGATCAGGATGTCGCGCTGCACCTGATAACCGGAGTAAAAGCCGTTGATCACGGCGAGCAACACCGCGGTCAGGGCCAACAGCAGGATCAGGCGGCGCAGGTCGAAACGGAGCATGACGGTTTCCCAGCGCGAGAACAGGGGGTGAACGTGCCGACGCCGCCTAGTCGCGGTGTCGGGCTGCGAGGCTAGCCATCGCCGTGTCGGGGCATGCTACTGATGCTGAAAGAATAGGAAAAGCCGGCGCGGTTTGGCAGCAAAAAACCGCGCGGCAAGGAGGCCCGGCACCCTGGCCGATGCCAGGCGCCTCCCGCGGAGGGGCCGCCTGGCCCCCTCCGGCGAAGCCCGCTCAGCCACCCTTGAGCAGTTGCAGCAGCGCGTCGGCGTCGAGCTTGGCGCTCAGTTCGCCGCCTTCCAGCAGGCTGTCGGCCAGGTCGCGCTTGGCGGCGTGCAGCGCCACGATCTGTTCCTCGATGGTGTGCTCGGCCACCAGCCGGTAGACGGTGACCGGGCGCTGCTGGCCCATGCGGTGGGCGCGGTCCGAGGCCTGGTCTTCCACCGCCGGGTTCCACCACGGGTCGAGGTGGATGACGTAGTCGGCGGCGGTGAGGTTGAGGCCGGTGCCGCCGGCCTTGAGGCTGATCAGGAACAGGTCGCCCTGGCCGGCCTGGAAGGCGTCGACGCGCGCCTTGCGTTCCCGCGCCGGGGTGGAGCCGTCGAGGTACTGGTAGGCGATGCCGCGCTCGTCGAGCCAGGCGCGCACGATGGCGAGGTGATCGACGAACTGGCTGAACACCAGCGCCTTGTGACGGTTGTCGAGCAGCTCGTCGGCGATCTCGGCGAACGCCTTGAGCTTGCTGCCGGCGAGCTCGCTGTCCGGCAGCGCCAGGCGCGGGTGGCAGCAGAAGCGGCGCAGCCGGGTGATTTCGGCCAGCACCTTGAGCGGCTTGTTGTCCTCCTCGCCCAGCGCGTCGAGCTTGTCCACCGCCTGCTGGCGCAGCGCTTCGTAGAGATGCAGCTCGTCGCCGGACAGCGCCACCTTGAAGGTGATCTCGGTGCGCGGCGGCAGCTCGTCCAGCACCTGGCTCTTGGTGCGGCGCAGGATGAAGGGCTGGATCAGCGCCTTGAGCGCCTTGCGCGCGTTCTTGTCGCCGCGCTCGACCGGGACGGCGAAGCGCTGGTTGAAGCGTTCCTGGCTGCCCAACAGGCCGGGGTTGAGGAAACGGAACAGGCTCCACAGCTCGCCCAGGTGGTTTTCCACCGGCGTGCCGCTGGCGGCGAGCTTGAAACCGGCCTGCAGGCCAAGCACCGCCTGGGCGCGCTTGGTGCCGGCGTTCTTGATCGCCTGCGCCTCATCCAGCACCACGCTGGTCCACGGCACCGCGGCGAAGGCGTCGGCGTCCTGCTGCAGCAGGCCGTAGCTCACCACCACCAGGTCGAACGGCGCCAGCGTGTCGAGCGCGCGCTGCTGCTGGTAGGAACGCACCTTCAGGGTCGGCGCGAAGCGCGCGGCTTCGGCCAACCAGTTGAGCGCCACCGAGGTCGGCGCCACCACCAGTTGCGGCCCGGCCGGGGCGCGTTCCAGCAGCAGCGCCAGGGTCTGCACCGTCTTGCCGAGCCCCATGTCGTCGGCGAGACAGGCGCCCACGCCCCAGCGCGCCAGCCGCGCCAGCCAGGCGTAGCCTTCCAGCTGGTAGTCGCGCAGCTCGGCCTGCAGCGTGGAAGGCGGCGTGGGCTGGTAGTCGCCGAGGCTGGCCAGCGCGGCGAGCTGCTCGCGCCAGGCGGCGTCGGCCTCGAACTGGCCGGCTTCCCGTTCCAGCTCGGCCAGCAGCGGCGCGGTCAGCGCGGAGAGGCGGATGGCGCCGTCCTTGCCGACGTGGTCGGCCACCAGCGCCAGCTCGTCGAGGCGGCGGCGCATGGCGTCGGTGAGAGCCAGCCAGTCCTGCTCGCCCAGCTTGAGGAAGCGCCCGGGATTGGCCTGCAACAGTTCCAGCAGCTGGCGCAGCTGCAGCACGCGGCCGTCGTCGAGTTCGAGATCGCCGGACAGCACGAACCAGTCGCCCTGCTTTTGCAGACCGAACTTCATCTGCGCCAGGCCGCGCCGCGCCTTGATGCGCATGCGCTCGCCCTCGGGCCAGACGCATTCCAGCGTGGCCGGGTCGACCGCCTGCAGTTCGGACAGCACTTCCAGCGCCGCCTGCGGCTCGGCGAGCTGCCATTCCTGGCCGTCGCCGTCGGCCTGGGCGAGCGCCGGGCAGGCGTCCAGCACCGCCTGCAGCGCCTGCTTTTCCGCTTTCAGCTGACGCCGCGTCTGCAACGCCTTGCCGTCCACCTCGCCCACCAGGTTTTCCAGCCCCTGGCCGGGCTTGCACCAGGCGCCGCCCGGCAGCGGGCGCATCAGCAGCTGCAGGCGCAGGCCCTGCTCGAGCGGCAGGAGGTGGGCGTAGAGGCGGGCGTCGGCCGGCACGGTGTCGATATGCGCCGCCAGCTCGGGCAGGTCGGAGTGGATCGGCACCAAGGGCGCGATGCTGGTGATGGCCTCCATCAGCTGCGCCTTGGCCGCCAGCGGCACGGTCAGTTCCTTGCCGACGATGGCGGCGATCTGGCGGATTTCCTTGCTCACCGGGTAGACCACCAGCCGCGTCGGCGTGTCCTTTTCCCACACCACCTCGCTGTCGGCGCCGACCCGCGCCGGCGTCAGCTTGAGCTGGATGTGGGCGCCGCTTTCCTTGAGCTGCAGCGCCACCTGGCCGGCGGCGACGTCGATGCGCACGTCGGGGGCGTCGGCCCAGAACAGCGCCGGATGACCGACCAGCGCCGGCAGCGCCTTTTCGCCGTCGAGCTCGTAGCTGGAGCCGCCGTAGTAGCCGTCGTAACTGCGCTGGATGTGGCGCATGACGTTGCGGTCCTGCTCCAGCAGGTAGTCGGCGCTGTCGGCCTCGTCCAGCAGGCGCTTGAGCGCCACCGCGCGGCCCTTGCTCCACTGCCCCTTGGCGCCGAGCTTCTGCTCGCGCGGTTCGAGCAGCACGCCGTGGCGGCCGGCGCTGACGAACCAGGCGAGCCGGGTCGGATTCGGCGCCGCCTGGCGCGCCTCGGCGGCCTTGCCGGGGGCCAGCGAGGAGAGCGCGGTGAGCGCGTGCTGCCAGGCCTCGCGGCGCTGGTAGAGTTCGAGCAGCGGACGCACACCGTGCCGGCTGTGCCAGTCCGGCGTGCTGCGGGGCTCGCCGAATTGCCGTTCCAGCAGCGCCTCCAGTTCTTCGACCACGCGCTGGTAGCCTTCCTGCTGCATGCGCTCGCGGAAGGCGTGCAGCGTGACTTGCCACGCCGTTGAGGTGGCCTGGCGGGCGTCGAGCCAGTAGAGCGCCAGCGCCAGCATCAGGCCGTCCAGCCCGGCCAGGTGGATCTGCTCGGGCAGGCCGAGGTAGGCCGGCACCGCCACGCCTTCCTGCAGCGCCACCAGGTGCTGCAGCAGGCCGTAGCTCTGGCCGAAGTTGTGCTTGATGCCGTGCTGGATCGCCTGCTTCAGCTCGGCCTGGCGCGCCGGATCGGCGGCACCGAGCAGGGCCAGGCAGTAGAGCGCGTGCAGTTCGGCCGGCAGGTCGAGCTTGCGTTGCCGGGTCTCGGCCTTGCGCTCGTCGCGCCAGGCGTCGAGATGCGCCAGCGCCGCGCCGTAGCTGCCCTGCAGCAGCAGCGCGCTGAGGGCGCCGCCGAGGCTGTTGCCGAGGCGGCCGAACAACGCCACGCGCTCGCCATCGCCGCGCCACAGCGCCTGGCGCAGCAGCCATTCGGCCAATTCGTCCCACTCGCTGTAACCGCTGTCCCAGCGCGACAGCGCGTAGTCGTAGCCGTGACGGAAGCCGTCGAAGCGCCAGCAGGCCTCCGGCAGGTAGTCGAGCAGCAGCGTCACCTGCACGTCGTCGGCCAGGCCGTCGAACAAGGCGCGCCCGGCAGCGTCGGCGAACAGCCGCTTGGCCGGCGCCGGCGGCGTCTGCCCGCTGCGTTGCTGCAGCTCGTGCAACTGCGCGAGCCAGCGCTGCGCCGGCCTGGCCTGGCCTGCGAGCACGGCGAGCCACAGCTGCAGCTGGCACTGCGCCGGGTCCGCGGCGCCCCAGTTCGCCTGGCGGCTGCCGAGGTGCTCCGGCAGCAGCTTGCTCCAGCGCGCCAGTTCGCGCCGGTCCTGCAGCAAGGGCAGCAAGGCGGCGTTGCGCGCCGCCGGCACCAGGCGGTAGGGCAGGCCGGGGGTGCGCACGATCCACTGCCGGTTCTCCAGCTCGGCCAACAGGGTGCCGAGGCGCACGCTGTCGAGCTCCTTGCCGTGGGCGTCGCGTACTTCGGCGCGGTGCAGCAGCGTCAGCAGGTTGGCCTTGGTCTCGCCGCCGGGCAGCAGCGCCAGCACGGCCAGCAGCGCCTGGTGGGCAGGGGTGAGCGCGGGCTCGATGTGGTGGGAAAACGAGTCGGTCATGGTCGGTGGGGCAGAACGGCGAAACGACAGGGTTGGCCGAAGACCCGGTGCGGGGGCGACGGCCAAGCTGTTCTAAAAGGAAGGTATTCCCAAAAGCATTAGGACCGAGAAAACGCAGCCTGGCAAGGCGAGCGTCTGCGAGGCTAAGGCGAAAGCCAGTAAGCGGGGACGCAGACCGTGCACAGAGGACGGCAAGCGCTCGCCGAGCGAATCTCCGCGGGCCAATCTATCACTGCGCAAATCAAGGATTTGAAGGATTTGCACGCAGTAATTGGCCAGCGAGAGATTCGCACACAGCACGCGCAACGCCGCTGACAACGTTACCGGTTCTAAGGCGAAGTGGAACTACAGCCGCGCCAGGGCGCGGCGCGCGGCGGCGATGGTGTCGTCGATCAGCGCGTCGCTATGGGCGATCGACACGAAGCCGGCCTCGTAGGCGGACGGCGCCAGATAGATGCCTTCGTCCAGCATGGCGTGGAAGAAGGCCTTGAAGCGGGTGATATCGCAACGGGTAGCCTCGGCGTAGCTGGTCGGCACGGTGTCGCTGAAGTAGAAGCCGAACATGCCGCCGACGCTGTCGGTGCTCATCGCCACGCCGGCGTCGCGCGCGGCGTCGGCGAGACCCGCCGCCAGCTTGGCGCTGCGCGCGGAGAGCGTGTCGTGGAAGCCCGGCTGCTGGATCAGCTTGAGCGTGGTCAGCCCGGCCGCCACCGCCAGCGGGTTGCCGGACAGCGTGCCGGCCTGGTAGACGTTACCCAGCGGCGCGATCTTGGCCATGACGTCGGCGCGGCCGCCGAACGCCGCCAGCGGCATGCCGCCGCCCACCACCTTGCCCAGCGTGGTGAGGTCCGGGGTGATGCCGTGCAGGCCCTGGGCGCAGTTCAGCGCCACGCGGAAGCCGGTCATCACCTCGTCGTAGATCAGCAGCGCGCCGTGCTGTTCGGTGAGCGCGCGCAAGGCCTGCACGAACTCGGCGGACGGCTTGATCAGGTTCATGTTGCCGGCGATCGGCTCCAGGATCACGCAGGCGATCTGGTCGCCGACTTCCTTGAAGGTCTCGGCGAGCTGCGCCACGTCGTTGTACTGCAGCACCAGGGTGTGCTTGGTGCAGTCGGCCGGCACGCCGCCGGAGGACGGATTGCCGAAGGTCAGCAGGCCGGAGCCGGCCTTCACCAGCAGGCTGTCGGAATGGCCGTGGTAGCAGCCCTCGAACTTGACGATCAGGTCGCGCCCGGTGAAGCCGCGCGCCAGGCGGATCGCGCTCATGGTGGCCTCGGTGCCGGAGCTCACCAGGCGCAGCTGCTCGACGGACGGCAAGAGCTTGCAGATTTCCTCGGCAATCTCGACTTCGCCCTCGGTCGGCGCGCCGAACGACAGGCCGCCGACGGCGGCGTCCTGCACCGCCTTGACCACTTCCGGATGGGCGTGGCCGAGGATGGCCGGGCCCCAGGAGCCGACGTAGTCGAGGTACTGCTTGTCGTCGGCGTCCCAGAAATAGGCGCCTTCGGCGCGCTTGACGAAACGCGGCGTGCCGCCGACCTGGCCAAAGGCACGCACCGGCGAGTTGACGCCGCCTGGGATCACTTGCTTGCCACGTTCAAACAGTTCGAGATTGCGGGACATGATGGTTTCCTGATGAAAACTGACTATTCAGAAGTTGGCCGAAACACCAGAGTCTAGAGCAGCGGGCGGGCGAACCCAAGCCGCGCGAGGAAATAGACGCTCACGCCTTCGGCCAACGGGTGTACGGGTTCTTCGACAGGTGCGCGTTGGTGTAGCGCCCGTCGTGGGTGACTTCCTCGCCCAGCCACGCCGGCTTGGCGAACCGCGTGTCTTCCGCCGGCAGCTCGATCTCGGCCATCACCAGGCCGGCGTTTTCGCCGAAGAATTCGTCGACTTCCCAGACAAAGCCGCCGTGTTCGATGCGGTAGCGCAGCTTGTCGACCACCATCGGGCACATGCTGTCGAGGATGGTCTGGGCGTCGGCGAGCGGGATGGCGTATTCGAACTCGTGGCGCGACACGTCGGTGACGTGGCCCTTCAGCGTGAGCCAGGCCTGTTCGCCCACCACGCGCACGCGCACCGTGCGTTCCTTCTCCACCGACAGGTAGCCCTGACGGTAGCGCACGCCCTCGGCCAGTCCGCGCCAGCCGTCGTTGGCGACGCGAAAGCGCCGCTCGATTTCCATTGCCATATCGTTTCCTAGATCAATAAATACACAGGGCGCCGCATGCTGGCAGGCCTCGTCCCTGTTCGGCGTGGTCCGGTTCGCAGCGATGGGTTGCGCTACGCTCCACCCATCCTACCCCTACGCTCTATCGAGGGGCCGGAGTCTATCCCAGTAGGCGAGCGAGCCAAGGCAGGTTGAGTGCCGCCAGCGCACAGGAACCGGAATGGACACGGAGTCCATGAGGATTCCTGATCGCTGAGCCAATCAAAGATTGGCACGCAGTACTGCCGGCGCTCAAGATGCGAAGGCGCAGCCGCCTAATGGGATGGACTCTCAGAAGGGCTTGACCACCACCAGTATCACCACCGCCAGCAACACCAGCACCGGCAGTTCGTTGAACACCCGGAACCAGGTGTGGCTGCGCGTGTTGCGGCGCGCCGCGAAGGCCTGGCAGAAGCGGCCGCAGACGCCGTGGTAGAGCACCAGCACGGCCACAAGTGCCAGCTTGGCGTGCAGCCAGCCGCCGCTGACGCCGTAGCCGAACATCAGCCACAGGCCCAGCGCCAGCGCCAGCACTCCGAGCGGGGTCATGAAGCGGTACAGCTTGTGCATCATCAGCAGCAGCCGGTCGTACTCGGCCGGGTGCTCCGCCATCGCCAGGTTGACGAAGATGCGCGGCAGGTAGAACAAGCCGGCGAACCACGCCACCACGAAGAAGATGTGGAACGCCTTGAGGTAGAGGTAGGTCATTTACAGTCCGTTATTCCCATTCCATTTCATTCGTATCACTTTGTCGGCATCGCGGCGCGGACTGCGTGCGAATCTATCGCTGGGCCAATCACTGCGTGCAAATCTTTAGATTTGCTCAGCGATGGATTGGCACGCAGTGATTCGCTCAGCGAGCACTCGCCGTACTCAATGTACTGTCTCGTCGCTGCTCACTCGCCTTCGCGTTCTGCTTCTGAACTGGAAAGGGAATAAAAGGCGCGGCGCGCGCGCGGCAGCTTTTGCACCACCAGTTTCCACGACGTGGCCAGCCCTGCCTTGAGGTCGGTCATGGTCAGGGCGGAACAGTCGCTCACCGCGATCCAGCGCGCCCGCGCCAGGTAGGGGGCGGGGCGCACGCCGGGCAGGCCGCTCAGGGCGAGAAAATCGTCCGGTGCCACCTTGTACGCCACCACCTCGCGGTGAAAGGTGGCGAACATCCTGCCGTCCACGCATGCCACCCGCACGTCGCCCCATTTGACGTCGAGCGTGGCGCCGGGCAGGGCCAGGGCGCAGTGCTCCAGTTCGGCGAGGTCCGGTTTCACGTGAAACATCGGCTCAGCGCCGACGCGCGGCTTCGTACAGCGGCATCACGCGCGGGATGCGCGCCGACAGCTCCTGCAGGCGGCTGCTGTCCGACGGGTGGGTGGAGAGGAATTCCGGGCCGTTGCCGTTGCCCGTGGCCATCATCTTGCGCCACACGCTGAGCGCGGCGTTGGGGTTGTAGCCGGCGCGCGCCATCAGCTCCAGACCGATGACGTCGGCCTCGCTCTCCATGGTGCGGCTCTTGGGCTTGGTCAGCGCCAGATCGCCAGCCAGCGAGGCGAGATCCATCGCGCCCTGTCCCAGACCGGCCAGCGCGCCGACCACCGACAGCCCCATCTGCTGGGCGTAGGCCTGGCTCATCTGCTCACGCGAATGCTCGCGCAGCGCGTGCGCCATCTCGTGGCCAATCACCGCCGCCAGTTCGTCGTCGCTCAGCGCCAGCTTGGTGATCAGGCCGGAATAGACCATGACCTTGCCGCCCGCCATGGCGTAGGCGTTGAGTTCGGGCGAATCGGCGACGTTGACCTCCCAACGCCAGTTGCGCGCGTCGGGGCGGAACACCGGGGTCTGCGCGATCAGGCGGTTGGCGACATTGCGCACGCGCGCGGTCAGCGCGGCGTTGTTGTTGAGCTTGCCGGTGCCGCGCACCTTGCTCACTTCCTGCGCGTACGACTTGGCGGAGGCCTGCTCCACCTCCTGCGACGACAGCAGCATGGTCTGCTTGCGCTGGATGCCCACCGCCCCGGACTGGGTGGTGGAGACCTCGGCGCAGCCGGTCACGGCGACCAGCGTCGCCGCCATGAACGACAGTTTCCACGACATCTCGATTTTCCTTCGCATTGACGCGGCCGGGTTCAGAACTCGACCATTTCGAAATCTTCCTTGCGGGCGTCGCAGTCCGGGCAGGTCCAGTTCACCGGCACGTCTTCCCAGCGGGTGCCCGGCGCGATGCCGTCTTCGGGGCGGCCCGCCTCTTCCTCGTAAATGAAACCACAAATAAGACACATCCAGCTGCGCATCGCCTTTGGCCCCAGCTCAGTTAAAATACCGATTCTAAATCCTGACCGACAAAGAGGCTAAGCTTTGAGCACTCCATCCCCTCTGCCCGCCGTATTGACGCTGGCCGGCTCCGACCCGTCCGGGGGCGCCGGCATCCAGGCCGACATTCTGACGCTGGCGAGCCTCGGTTGCCACCCCCTGTCGGTCATCACCGCCATCACCGTGCAGGACACCGCCGGGGTCAGCGACTTCCTGGTCATGGAGGCCGACTGGGTCAACGACCAGGCGCGCTGCCTGCTGGAGGACATTCCGGTGGCGGCGTTCAAGATCGGCATGATCGGCAGTATCGAAAACGTCGCGGTAATCGCCCAGCTGATGGCCGACTACCCGGACATCCCGCTGGTGTACGACCCGGTGCTGGCCAGCGACGGCGGCGACGACCTCGCCGACGACGACCTGATCGCCGCGCTGCGCGACATGCTGCTGCCGCAGGTCAGCGTACTCACCCCCAACAGCATCGAGGCGCGCCGGCTCGCCGCCAACGACCCGGACGAGGAAGACAGCCTGACGCTCGACGACTGCGCCAAGCGCCTGCTGGCGCTGGGCTGCGAGCACGTGCTGATCACCGGCACCCACGAGAACACGCGCGAGGTGATCAACTCCCACTACAGCAAGGACCTCAAGGTGCGCCAGCACCATTGGGAGCGACTGCCCGAGCGCTACCACGGCTCCGGCTGCACCCTGGCCTCGGCCATCGCCGGCATGCTGGCCGCCGGCGCACCGGTAGACGAGGCCATCACCGATGCCCAGGAGTACACCTACCAGACCCTGCTCAACGCCTTCCGCCCCGGCATGGGCCAGTACATCCCGGACCGGCTGTTCTGGGCGCGCGAAGTGGCGGAGGAAGAGGGCGACGAGGCGGAACAGGACGGCGAAGGAGACGACGTTGGCCACGCTTGAGGGACTGTACGCCATCACCCCGGACACCGACGACAGCGAGCGCCTGATCGAGCTGGTGAGCGACGTGCTGCCGCACGGCGTGCGCCTGCTGCAGTACCGCAACAAGAGCCAGGACCCGGTGCGGCGGCTGTGGCAGGCCAACCTGCTGGCGAGCCTGTGCCACAGCCACGACGTCACCTTCATCGTCAACGACGACGTCGAGCTGGCGCTGGCGGTCGGCGCCGACGGCGTGCACCTGGGCCGTGACGACGCCGCCATCGCCGCGGCGCGCGCCCGGCTGGGAGCGGACGCCATCATCGGTGCCTCCTGCTACGACGACATCAAACTGGCCGAGGCGGCGGTGGCGGCCGGCGCCAGCTACGTCGCCTTCGGCGCGGTGTTTCCGTCCGGCACCAAGCCGCACGCGGTGCGTGCGCCGCTCGAGCTGTTCGCCCAGGCCAAGCGGCTCGGCGTGCCGAGCGCGGCGATCGGCGGCATCACCCCGGACAATGCCGGAGAGGTGGTTCGTGCCGGCGCCGACATGCTGGCGGTGATCGGCGCACTGTTCGACGCCGCCGACCCGGCCCAAACCGCGGAACAGCTGGCGGCCGCGCTGCGGCGCTGAGCCGGATCGCCACCGCTGGTTTCACGTGAAACCAGAAGACCACAACGCCAAAAGGCGGGAGACTCTCTCCCGCCTTTTTTCATGTATCGACACCGGGATGGCCATGTCCCGACGCGAGCAACGACAGTCGTGCCGCTTCATTCCCAGAAACGATAAAAATTCAGTTTGAATGTCAGAAAGGAATAGCGGGGAAGAGGTCGTGCCACGGCAGCGGCAGCGCGACGCCGCAGCAAAACCCGAGGGGAAAGGGAACTCAGCGGCGCTCGAGGCCGTGCGCAATCAGCGCCACGATGCGCTCGCTGGCACCGCGATGGGCGGCGGTGAACCCCAGCGCCGCCTGGCGCATGCTCTGGCGACGGGCCGGGTCGGCCAGCAGAGCCAGCGCTTGCTGCACCAGCGCCGCGGCGTCGGCCACCTGCACAGCGGCACCGGACGCCAGCGCCTTGGCGCTGGCGTCGGCGAAGTTGAACATGGACGGCCCGAACAGCACCGGCACGCCGACGCTGGCCGGCTCGATCAGGTTCTGCCCGCCCAAGGGCAGCAGGCTGCCGCCGACGAAGGCGACATCGGCGGCGGCGTAATAGCCGAACAGCTCGCCCATGCTGTCGCCGATCCAGACCTGGGTATCGCCGCTCACCACAGCCTCGTCGCTGCGGCGCTGCACCGCGAAGCCCGCGGCTTCGGCCAACCCCGCCACGCTGGCGAAGCGTTCCGGATGGCGCGGCACGATCACCAGCAGGGCATCCGCCACGGCGCGGCCGGCGGCGCGCCAGGCGTCCAGGACCAGCGCTTCCTCGCCATCGCGCGTGCTGGCGCACACCAGCACCGGGCGCGGGCCGATGCGCCGGCGGAACGCCGCGCCCAGTTCCAGCGCCGCCTCGGGCGGGGTGAAGTCGTACTTGGTGTTGCCGCAGACGGCGACATCAACTGCGCCCAACTGCTGCAAACGACCGGCATCGTCGGCGGTCTGGGCGGCAATGGCGCGGAATTGGCCTAGCGCCGGCGCCATCAGCCGGGCCACCTTGCGGTAGCCCCTGAGCGATTTTTCCGACAGCCGGGCGTTGGCGAGGAACAACGGCACCCGCTGCGCGTGCGCGGCGTGGATCAGGTTGGGCCACAGCTCGGTTTCCATCAGCACACCGAAGCGCGGACGGTAGCTCTGCAGGAAGGCGCGCACGGCGCGCGGGTAGTCGTAGGGCAGGTAACGCACTTCGGCGTCGGGGTAGAGCACCTCGGCGGTGGCGCGGCCGGTCGGCGTCATCTGGGTGACGAGCAGCGGCGCGTCGGGCCAGCGCCGGCGCAAGGCCGCCACCAGCGGCAGCGCGGCGCGCGTCTCGCCCACCGACACCGCGTGCACCCAGATCGCCCCAGTGGCGGCGGGTACGACACGTTGGCCGAAGCGTTCGTCCCAGTGCTCGAGGTAGGCCGGCGCCTTCTTCGCGCGCTTTCTCAGGTAGCGGCGGATCAGCGGCGTGGCCAGCGTCCACAGCGCGCTATACAAGGTACGCCAGATCACGCCGCGCTCCGCACCCGCACCAGCGCCGCCAGCACCTCGTCCACCGTCGGGCACTGCCCGGCGTTGCCCAGGTTGAGCGCGCGCGGACCTTCCACCACGCCGGTCCGGGCCGGATCGGTATCGGTGTAGAGCGCTACCAGCGGCACGTTCACGGCGTTGGCCATGTGGGTCAGCCCGGTGTCGACCCCCACCACCGCCTCGGCGTGGCCGAGCAGGCCGGCCGCCTCCCTCAGCGACAGCTTGGGCGCCACCACCCCGGCGTGCATCTTGGCGGCCAGGCGTTCGGCGCGCTCCTTCTCCTTGGCCGAGCCCCACGGCAGCACCGCCACCATGCCGTCCTGGCGCGCCAGGGTGTCGGCCAGCTGCACCCAGCGCTCCTCCGGCCATTCCTTGGAAGCACGGCTGGTGGCGTGCAGCAGCACGGCGTAGTCGCCCGGCAGCAGCCAGGCCGGCCGGGGGCCGGCGTGGATGCCGAAATCCGGTGCGCCTTCCGGCTGGTAGCCGAAGGTCAGGCCGAACAGACGGCGGTTGCGCTCGATCGCGGAAAGCTGGCGGCTGACACGGTGCTTCTTGTCGTAGAACAGGCTGGCCAGCGGCTCGCGGATGCTCGACCAGCCATAGCCGGCGAGCGGCGCGCGCGCCAGCTTGGCGGGCAGCGCGCTCTTGACCAGTCCCTGGGCGTCCAGCACCAGATCCCAGTGACGCGCCCGCAGCTGTTCGCGAAACACGCGCATTTCGGCCCAGGTGGAAGGGGACAGCAGGGATTTGCGCCAGCGCCGCCAGGCGATCGGAATCACCGCGCGTACCCCGGGATGCAGCGCGGCGATGTCGGCGAAGTTTTCTTCGGCCAGCCAGGCCAGACGCAGGTTGGGGTAATGCGCGAGCAGGTCGGTCACGGCAGGCCAGGTGTGGATAAGGTCGCCCATCGACGAGGTGCGCACGATCAGCACATTCATCATGGCCGGCATTGTACGAGCGGCCCTGTGGTTAACCAAGTAAAATCCACCGGCACGAACTGTGGATAACAGGCTGTGGACAAGTTCTGGCGGATTTATCCACAATCTGTCCGTGTGTTGCCAGCTGAAACAATCCCATGCTCATCAACAGGGCAAGTAACTGAGTTAGCACGTCGTTTTTCAGCTTATCCACAAACTGAGGGCCCCTTCATCTGTTGTTTCATTTTATATAAGGGCGTCAATGAAAAGACCGATGGCGAGCAGAACACGCTGTCCACCACACGACACGCACAAGCTGCCGACAAGCTGTGGGTAAAGCGCTCAGGACAGACCGCTCACTATTTATCCACAACTGATGAAGGTGCTGACAAGGCAGTTGGCAACAGCCTTTCAAGCAAGGTAATGCACTGATTTATAAAATGGAAAAGCACTTGTCCACAGGGGAAGGGCGACTTCTACAGTTTCTTCGGTTTTTATATAAAAGGGCTAATAAGAAACCATGAGCTCAGCACTGAGCGTCGTATTGATCACCAAGAATGCGGCACAACAGATTGCGGCCTGCCTGGAAAGCTGCCGTTTTGCCGACGAGATCGTGGTGGTGGATTCCGGCAGCAGCGACGACACCATTGCCATTGCCAAAAGCTATAACGCCAAAGTTATCCACCAGGATTGGCTGGGATTCGGTCCGCAGAAGCAGTTCGCGGTGCAGCAGGCACGCCACGATTGGGTGCTGTGCCTCGATGCCGACGAATGGCTGTCACCCGGATTGGCCAGTGAAATCAAGGCCTTGCCGGACAATCCACAAGCGGCGGCCTACCGTTTTCCGCGCAGCAACAAATTCATGGGTCGTTTCCTGCGGCACGGCGAGGGCTACCCGGACCTCAGCCTGCGGCTGTTCGACCGGCGCCGGGCGCGCTGGTCGGACCACGCGGTGCACGAGTACGTCATCGCCGACGGGCCTGTGGAAAACCTCAAGGGCGATCTGATGCACGAGTCGGGCGAGGACATCGCGCTCTACCTGACCAAGCAGAACCGTTACACCGATCTGCAGGCAAAGGCGTTGTTCGCGCGCGGCAAGCGCGTGGGTTGGCCGAAGCTGGTGTTCAGCCCGCTGCTGCGCTTCTTCAAGTTCTACCTGCTGCGCCAGGGCTTTCGCGACGGCGTGCCGGGCCTGGTGCACATCAGCATCGGCTGCTTCAACAGCTACATCAAATACGCGAAGCTGATCGAGCTTCACCGTCTGGAGAACACGCAATGAAAGTATTGGTCACCGGCGCCGCCGGTTTCATCGGTCGCGCCGTGTGCGAAAAACTGCTGGACAAGGGCGGGGTCGACGTCGTGGCTGTGGATAACCTCAACGACTACTACGCCGTCGAGCTCAAGCACGCCCGGCTCGCCACGCTGCAGAGCCGGCCGGGTTTCGCCTTCCACCGGCTCGACATCGCCGATTGGCCGGCGCTGGAGGCGCTGTTCGCCGCCGAGCGCGTCGACTACGTGATCCACCTCGCCGCCCAGGCCGGGGTGCGCTACAGCATCCAGAACCCGCACGCCTACGCCCAGAGCAACCTCACCGGCTTCACCAACGTGCTGGAAGCCTGCCGCCGCCACCCGGTCAAGCACCTGGTGTACGCCAGCTCCAGCAGCGTCTACGGCCAGAACGCCAAGGTGCCGTTTTCGGAGGACGACCGCGTCGACGCCCCGGTCAGTTTCTACGCCGCCACCAAGAAGGCCAACGAGGTGATGGCGCACAGCTACGCCCACCTCTACGCGCTGCCCACCACCGGGCTCAGGTTCTTCACCGTGTACGGCCCGTGGGGCCGCCCGGACATGGCGCCGTGGCTGTTCACCGAGGCCATCCTCAAGGGCGAGACCATCAAGGTGTTCAACCACGGCAAGATGCAGCGCGATTTCACCTACATCGACGACATCGTCGAAGGCGTGCTGCGCGTGATGGAGCATGTGCCGCAGGGCGCCGACGGCCAGCCGCCGTACCGGCTGTTCAACATCGGCAACCACAACCCGGTCGAGCTGATGGAATTCATCCGCGCCACCGAAGCCGCCTGCGGGCGCGAGGCAGTGAAGGACTACTACCCGATGCAGGACGGCGACGTGCCGGTGACCTACGCCGACACCGCCAGGCTGCGCGCCGCGGTCGGCTTCTCGCCCGACACGCCGCTGGCCGACGGCATGCAGCATTTCGTCGCCTGGTACCGTGGCTACCACGGCGTGTGAACCAGACCGCCGTGGCGACGCCGTAGAGGCCCGCCACGGCATTTTTGTTCTGCCGAGCGGTTCCGGCGTCCAAAATCAGGAAAACCGCGCAGCGGCCGTTTACGGGCCAGAAAATGGCCCTGTTTTAAAGCTGTTCTTTTTGGATTTGTTAGCCATACTGCATGGTATGGACCGGGTGTTCATGCCGAATCGACCCCGTTGACCAGCTTCGCGATTGCTCCCTCGAACCCATTTGCGTGCGCGCCGCTTGCAGGGTTCCCCGCCCATTGCCGCTGTCTGGCGTCCTGGCTTCGGCCAACGTCGTACTGCCTGGCGACCTTGACCGACCCGCTAGCAATCAGGCAGTGGGAGGACATGTATGGATAACAAGGTGGTGCCCCGGTGGCTGCTGGCGGTTGTGCTGGCGGCGCTGGGGCCGGCCGCTGGAGCCGCGCAATACCTGGTGATCGGCTCGGGCGCACCGGACTACGCGACGCCGTCGGAAGCGGTGGAGGCGGTGGAGGAAGAACTGCTGCCGACCTTCGACGCGCTGATGAAGCTGGAGGCCGCCAGGAAGATCGTGGGCGGCATGCCGGTAGGCGATCGAACATTTGCCTTCATCCTCGATGCCGAATCCAACGACGAAGCCGACCGCCTGCTGCGCGACCTGCCGGCCTGGGGGCAGCTCAAGTGGGAGATCAAGCCGTTGCAGAGCTTCCAGGCGCGGGCCGAGAAGGAACGTAGCATTGCCGATGCGCTGATGAAGAAGGTGACCGACCCGGCGGTGCAACCGGCCGCCGCGCCGGCCCAGCCAGCCGCACCACCTGCACCACCCGCTCCGGCGGCGGCCCAGCCGTCCGGCACCACGGCCCAGCCGGCTCCCGCCGTGCCGCCGCCACCCGCTGCCGGTCCGGCCCCGGTCCAGGCCGCGGTGATGCTCTAGACCCCGAGGGGGAGGTGGGCGGCAAGGCGAGATTAGTGCTCGCCGTGGCGGCCGCGAGCCGTTACAGTAGCCGCCTGTGTGTCGTTGATTGCTCGTTCATGTTGCCCAAACTCCCCCTACTCGGCGCCGTACTGGCGTCTTTTGCCCTCAACTGCGCGGCCACCCCGCTGACGCGCTGCCTCGGCTATCCCGACGACGCCAAGCTGGCGATCGTCAACGCCGACGACGTCGGCATGCACCCCGACCTCGACCGCGCGGCGTTCCGTCTGCTCGACGAGGGCAAAATCCAGGATCTGTCGCTGATGGTGCCGGCGCCGCATTTTGCCGCGGCCGCGGCGGAGGTGCGCCAGCGTCACAAGGCGGTCGGGCTGCACCTGACGCTGACCGACGAATGGCAGGAGGATTACGGCTGGGGCGCGGTGCTGCCGCGCGAGCAGGTGCCCTCGTTGTACAACCCGGAAGGCCGGCTGTGGGGCAGCATCGAAGAACTGGCGGCGCACGCCGACATCGACGACGTGCGGCGCGAACTCCTGGCGCAGATCCAGAAGGCGCGCGACGCCGGTCTCACCATCACCCACCTCGACACCCACATGGTGTTCTGGCGCATCCGCAACGACTTCATCAACCTCTACCTGTCGCTGCCCAAGCTCACCGGCATCCCGGTGGTGCTGCAACTGCTGTGGCATCCGGTGGCGCAGCAACTGCCGCTGAGCCGTGGCGAGCAGCTGCGCGGCAACGTGGTGGCCGACAGCTACATCATGCAGTACAACCCGGAAATCCGGCCGCAGAACCTCGAAGTGCGCTACGACGGCTACGACTTCGCGGTGCGCAACTTGCCGCCCGGCCTGCACCAGTTCGCCATCCACCCGGCCGAGGACACCCCGGACGCGCGCCAGCGCATCGGCGACATCATGCTGCGCCTGAGCGATTTCCAGGTGTGGGAAGGGCCGGAAATCCACCGCCTGATGCAGGAAAAGGGTATCCAGACCACCGACTACCAGCGGCTCCAGGCGCTGCAGGAAGCCATCAACCGGCAACCCCGCAACTGCCTCAACGAGACGCCGGCCGCCAGCCGTTGATCGGCCAACAATGAACACCGACGGGCGCTGATCGAGCGCCCATTGCCGGTAGGGGGCGTTCAGTCGCGCGCGGGTTGCGCGCCGGCTACCATGAACTGCAGCCAGCCCTTGGCGCAGGCGGTGTCGACGAATGCCCGGGTGCCGCTCTCGATCTGTGCCGCGCTGTCGGGAAAAGCGACCTGCAGGTCGGCGACGATATCGTCCACGCTGCGCTGGCCGTCGCAGCGTTTCAGGATTTCCCCGGCCGATACGTTGAGTTTGATCAGGCCTTCGGGGTAGAGCAGGATGTAGGCCTGCTGGCTCGCCTCCCAGCGAAACATGAAGTGCGGTGCCAGCCGGGGGCGTGCGTGGTCGAGCGGGTGGGATGGGGTCATGGCGGTAGCTCCTGATCGGTGCAAGGGGGCGGCAGCGCTGTTGCCGCTGCCGCCCCGTGGCTCAGCGCACGTAGACGTAGGCGGTCACTTCGAAGCCAAGGCGGATTTCGCAGTAGGCGGGGGTTTCCCAGGTCATGACGGTCTCCTTCGGTTGCGGGGCGGCCCCATGCCGCTCCAGTAACGATTATTCGGCCCGGCCCGGACGCCAGCCAGCGGCAGCGGGCCAAAAACGGCTCGTGAAAATCATGAGACGGGCCGCGCCGGCCGCTCCTCGCACAACATGGCGAGGCAGGCCGGGCCGTGCTCGGCGAACAGGCGATGCACCTGCACCCCGTGCGCCCCCGCCGCCAGCGCGGCACGCACGTCGGCGGCGCGGCGGATGCCGCCCACCGCGATCAGCGCCGGACCGCCATGCAGCTGGTGTGCCAGGCCGCGCAGCGTCATGCCGTCCGGCGTGGCGTCGGGCTGGACCAGGATCAGGGCGTCGAACCCCGCCGTGGCGGCGGCGACGGCGAGGCGGACCGACGCCAGCGGCAGCTTGAGCGCGAGCGCCAGGCGGCGCCCGGAGGCCGCGGCGAGCCGGTCGCGTTCCCGCACCATGGCCGCCAGCGCCTGCCGCAGCAGCGCGTCGTGCTCCGCCGCCAGCAGCGGACGGTAGGCCCGGGCACTGAGATTGCAGCTCAGGTAATCCGCCACCGGCGCCGCCTGCTGCAGGCCGTACAGCCAGTCGTCGTGCAGCGCTGGCGGCGCGGCGCCGGGTGTCATGCCCAGGCCGATACCGATGGCGCTGTCGCCACGTGCCCCGAGGCGGGCCAGCGTCGCGGCCAGCGCCGCCACGCCGGGCTGCTGCCCCGGCACCGGCTGCGGCGTCACGGTGCCGAACTCCACCGCGGCAAAGCCGGCCGCGAGCAGTGCCGCCGCCTGCGCCCCGCTCTTGTCGATGCCGCCCGCCAGCCCGGGGCGGCGGCCCCAATGAAACGGCGCCGTGTTCACCCCCGTCCCCGCGCAAAGTCCGCCATGAACGCCACCAGGGCGGCGACACCGGCTTCCGGCATGGCGTTGTAGAGGCTGGCGCGCAGCCCGCCGACGTGACAGTGGCCGCGCAGATGCGTCAGCCCGGCCGCCTCGGCTTGCTGCAGAAAGGGCTCGGTGAGGCGCTCGTCCGCCAGCTGGAAACGCACGTTGCTCGGCGAGCGGTGGTCGTGCGCCACCGGCGCCCGGTAGAAGCCGCCGCTGGTGTCGATGGCGTGGTACAGCCGCTCGGCCTTGCGGCGGTTGGCCTCTGCCATTGCCGCCAGACCGCCCGATTCCGCGATCCAGTCGAACACCAGCGCCGCCAGCTCGATGGCCCAGCCCACCGGGGTGTTGACGGTGTTGTTCTCGGCCAGCTGCTGGCGATAGCAATAAGGGGCGGGGGCGTGGCGCGCCTCCCGTTGCAGCAGGTCCTCGCGCACGATCACCACGGTCAGCCCGGCCGGGCCGATGTTCTTCTGGGCGCCGGCGTAGATCAGCCCGAAGCGCGATATATCCAGCGGGGCGGCGAGGAAGCAGGAGGTGGCGTCGGCCACCAGCGGCACGGCGCCGGTGTTGGGCAGGGCGGGGTAGGCGATGCCTTCGCCGGTTTCGTTGGGGGTGATGTGGCAGTAGGCGCAGTTGTCCGGCAGCCGCCAGTTCTCCAGCGGCGGCGCGGCGAGCGGGGTGTCGCCCTGGTAGCGCGCCACCACCGCCACCTCGGCGAAACGGCGCGCCTCGCGGATGGCGCGGCCGGCCCAGTAGCCGGAGTCGGCGTAGGCGGCGCGACGCGACGGGCCGAGCAGGTTGAGCGGCACCATGGAAAACTGTTGCATCGCGCCGCCGGCGAGGAACAGCACGTGGTAGCCCGCGGGCAGGTCGAGCAGCGCCGCCAGACGCTGCCGGGCGCGCTCCAGCGTGGCGCGGAACGCCGGGCTGGTGAACGGGCGCTCCAGCGCGCAGGCGCCGTCGGCGCCGCGTAGCAGCAGGGTCTCGCGCGCCCGCTCCAGCACGGCGTCCGGCAGGCGCGCCGGGCCGGAGGCGAAGTTGTAGGCCGGGCTCATGGTCTCAGCCGAACAGGAAGCCGCCGTGCGTGCCCGCCGCCATGAAGAACAGCAGCGGCAGCGACAGCATGGTGTTGGTGCGCGAGGAGAGATGGGTGATGCGCGAGCAGCGCAGCCGCTCCTCGACGCTGGCCGGCACCAGCCCCAGCACCTTCTTCTGATGCGGCCACAGCACGAACCAGACGTTGAGCATCATCAGTGTGCCGAGGTACAGGCCGACGCCGATCGGCGCCTGCGCCCCGTGCAGGGTCAGCGCCGACGCCAGGATGCCGCGCTGCCACAGCATCAGCAGGCCGGCGCACCAGGTCAGCACCGCCGCCCAGCGGAAGGTGCCGTGCTCGCGGTTGAGCAGCGCCTGGAAGCGCGGGCTCTGGTCGTCGGTCAGGTCCGCGGCGCTGAGCGGGCGCCAGTTCGGCCGCTGCACCACGCTGGAGTAGTTGTGGCCGACCCAGACGATGCCGGCGAGAAAATGCACCCAGCGCACCAGCAGGTCGAGTGTCATTGCGTCCATGGTGTCTCCTCAGCCGGCCAGCAGGCGCACCAGCAGGAACAGCAGCAGTGTGAGCAGCGCGCCCAGCAGCAGGGTGCCGCCGGCGCTGTCGTAGGGATGGCGCATTCACTCCTCCATGAAGCTGGTGCAGACGCCGTTGGCGGAACGCTTGATCAGCGGCTTGCGGAAGCGCTGTGGCGCCACCGCCTGCGTCACCGCCGCCTGCACCAGGACATGCTGCGGCGAGCGGCTGCAGGCCGGGTCGGTGTTGCCGGCGTCGCCGGTGAGCAGGAAGGCCTGGCAGCGGCAGCCGCCGAAATCTTTTTCCTTTTCGGAACAGGAACGGCACGGTTCCGGCAGCCAGTCGAGCCCGCGGTATTTGCGGAACAGCGGCGAGTCGTGCCAGATCCAGGCCAGGGATTGATCCCGCACCGAGTGGAATTCCAGCCCGGGAATCACGCGTGCCTCCTGGCACGGCATCGCCACGCCGTCGGGGGCGATGGTGAGGTGGATGGCGCCCCAGCCGTTCATGCACGCCTTGGGGCGGTCTTCGAAATAGTCGGGGATGACGAAATAGATCGTCATGGCGCCGTCGAGCCGTTCGCGCCAGCGCTGGATCACCGCCTCGGCCCGCTGGATCTGCTCGCGCGTCGGCATCAGCTCGTCGCGGTTGAGCAGCGCCCAGTTGTAGTACTGGATGTTGGCGAATTCGATGTACTCGACGCCGAGCTCGGCGGCCCACGCCACCATCTCGTCGATCAGGTCGATGTTGTGGCGGAACACCGGCATGTTGAGCACCATCGGGAAGCCGTACGCCTTGATCAGGCGTGCCGCTTCCAGCTTGCGGGCGTGGGCGCGGGTGCCCACCAGCTGGTCGGTGAGCGCGGCGCGGGTCGCTTGCAGCGAGAGCTGCACCTGCTTCAGGCCGGCCTGCTTGAGCGCCGCCATGCGCGCCTCGTTGAGCCCGACCCCCGAGGTGATCAGGTTGGTGTAGAAGCCCAGCTCGTCGGCGTAGGCCACCAGCTCTTCCAGGTCGGGACGCTGCAACGGTTCGCCGCCGGTGAAGCCCAGCTGCAGCGCGCCCAGCTCGCGCGCTTCGGCGAGCACGCGTTTCCATTCTTCGGTGCTGAGTTCGTGTTCGGTGTACTTGTCGAAATCCAGCGGGTTGTTGCACCACGAGCATTTCAGCGGGCAGCGGTAGGTCAGTTCCAGCGACAGCCACAGCGGTTTGCCCTGGCCATCCAGGCTGAGCCCGGTCGATTCTTTCGGCATGGTGCGCTCCTCTTTCCTCGGCAGGCCGGTGCGGGACGCCCGGCTTCTGTAGACCGGCGGACGGCCGTACAGCGCCGCCTGGCGAGGGCGTGCGACGGTTTCGTGCAGCGGTATCTAGGATCATTGTCGGCACGGTCACGCGCGCGCGCGTCGGCGATGCCGGGAACGCGGCCTCACGGCATCCCGGCGCCGGGCCTCATGATTTTCGCTAGGACGGAGGGGGGCGGCCGCCTGCGGCGGCCATGTCGTAATCGGTCTCGATCAGACGTCGATCAGGCCGCAACGCACCGCGATCAGCGCCAGTTCGGCGGCGTTCTGCACGTTGAGCTTCTGCTTGATGTGGTAGAGGTGGGTGCCGACGGTGCTCGGGCTCAGGTGCAGTTCCTCCGCCACTTCGTTGACCGAGTGTCCCTGGGCGAGCTGCAGGAAGATGGCGAATTCCTTGTCGGTGAGCGCCTCGGAGGGGTCGGCGGCGCCGCCCAGCTGGGCCAGCGCCACCTGCTGCGCCAGCTGCGGATCGAGATAGCGCTGGTTGTTGCCGATCTGGCGCACCGCCTTGACGAACTCCTGCGGGGCGCTGCGCTTGCACAGGTAGCCCAGGGCGCCGATGCGCAGCGCGCGTACCGGCATCGCCACTTCATGGTGCGCCGAGAGGATCAGCACGCGCGCCGCGGGATGGCGCGCGCGCAGCCGTTCGAGAGTGGCGAAGCCGCCCATGCCGGGCATGTAGAGGTCGAGGATCAGCACGTCGGGCCGGGTTTCGTCGTACAGGCGCAAGGCCTCCTCGCCGTTGTCGGCTTCGCCCAGCACCTGGGCCCCGGCGCTTTCCAGCAGCGTGCGCAGGCCCATGCGTACCAGCGCGTGATCGTCGACGAGCAGGATGCTCAAGCCGGCCAGCGATTGTTTCATCGTGGACTCTCCCATAGGCGCTTGCCGAGGCGGGCGCGGCGGCGGCGCGGCCTCGGCAACGTACCGTGCCGTGAGCGGGACGGTTTCCGTCACCCTGCATGGTAGGGAGCGCGGCGGCGAGGCACTATTCGCCGGATGGGGTGGCGCGCCGGGAAAGAGGCACTACGCGCCTAGTCCTTTCAGACTAGGCGCGGTCTTCGGCCAACCTTTGACGATGCAGACGCCACCTCAGCGGCCGCGGTACATGTAGTCGCGCGACCACGCCAGCGTGGCGGCGTCCTGGCCGGCCTTCTGGCACAGCACCTGGAAGATCGACACCTTGTCGGTGCGGAAGGCGTAGGCGCAGCCGGCGAGGTAGAGGCGCCAGATGCGCCAGGTCTTTTCGTCCACTTCTTGGCGGATCGCCTCGCGGGCGGCCTCGAAGCGGCTGGCCCAGGCCGCCAGCGTGACGGCGTAGTGGCGGCGCAGGCTCTCCACGTCGATCGGCTCCAGCCCGCCTTCCTGCAGCGTGTGCAACACCAGCGAGATATGCGGCAGCTCGCCGTGCGGGAACACGTACCTCTCGATGAAGTCGCCGCCGCCGCCGGCGGTGCCGTCGCTGGCCGCCGAGGTGGTGGTGATGCCGTGGTTGAGGGCGAGGCCGCCGTCGGCGAGCAGGCGGTTCAGCGTGCCGAAGTAGTCCACCAGGTTGGAGAGGCCGACGTGCTCGAACATGCCGACGCTGGTGAGGCGGTCGAAGCGGCCGTCGACGTCGCGGTAGTCCTGCAGGCGGATTTCCACCTGGCGCTGCAGCCCTTCCTGGCGCACGCGTTCCACGGCGTGCTCGTACTGCGCCTCGGACAGCGTGATGCCGACGCAGCGCGCGCCGAATTCGCGCGCCGCCAGCCGTACCAGCGCGCCCCAGCCGCAGCCGATGTCGAGCAGGGTGTGGCCGGGCTGCAGCCGGATCTTGGTGAGGATGTGGCGGATCTTGGCGTGCTGGGCCTCCTCCAGCGTCTCGTTGCCGTGCGCGAAGTAGGCGCAGGAGTAGACCATGTCGCGGTCCAGCCAGTGCGCGTAGAAGCGGTTGGAGACGTTGTAGTGGAAACGGATCGCCTCGCGGTCGAGCTCGCGCGTGTGGCGCACGTGGCCGGGCTGGAAGCTGGCGCCGGGCACAGGGTTCTCGGCCAGGGCGAAGGCGTAGCCCAGCTCGATGATGTCGTCCAGGGTGCCGTCCAGATCGAGCTCTCCCTCGACGTAGGCGGCGGCGAGGTGGTCCACCGACGGCGACAGCAACAGTGGCAGCGACTTCCACGAGCGCACGCGGATGGCCAGCCGGGGCTGTTCGAAGTCTCCCAGCGCCAGGCTCTGGCCGGAGGGCAGCACGATGGCGACGGGCAGGTTGAGATGGTGGCGGAACGACTTGACCCACGCTTCGACGGGGGCGGCCAGGGTGTGTTCGAGCATGCTGCGGTCCTCATATCGCTGAAGCCCGGTGCCTGCCGGCAACCAGGTTGGTCAATTTCAGCGTAGTGCGCTTTTGCCAAGCGTGCCATGACGGGCGACGACCAGACAGCAAAACGCCGCCCTAGGGCGGCGTTGCAGGAAGATGCGGCACGATGCCGACGGCTTATGCTGCCGGCGGCTCTTCCTCCGGCGCCGACGGCGCCTGCAGGCGGCTGACCATGACCTTGTCGACGCGGGTCTTGTCCATGTCCACCACCTCGAAGGCGAAGCCGTTCCACTCGAAACGGTCGGCCGCCACCGGCACCCGGCCCAGCTGGAACATCACCACGCCGCCCAGGGTATGAATGTTGCCGGTGTCCTCGCCGGGCAGCAGGCTGTCGATGGCGAAGTGCTCGCGCAGCTCGTCCGGCGCCACCATGCCGTCCACCAGCCAGCTGTGTTCGTCGCGCTGGATGATCAGCTGTTCGTCTTCCTGCGGACCGGCCGGCAGGCCGCCAACGATCGACTCCAGCACGTCGTGCAGTGTCACCAGGCCTTCCAGCTCGCCGTACTCGTCCACCACCAGCGCCATGTGGATGCGCGCGCGCTTGAACTGCTCCAGCAGCTGCATCAGCGACACCGTGGCCGGCACGTAGAGCGGCGGGTGCATGCCGGCGGTGAAGTCGACGTTGCCGCCGGAGAGCAGGCGGTCGAGCAGATGCTTGGCGTCGACGATGCCGATCAGCTGGTCCATGCCGCCCTTGCACACCGGGTAGCGCGAGTAGGGGTGCGACTGCATCAGCTGGCAATTGCTGGTGTGGTCGTCCTCGATGTCGAGCGAGATGATGTCCTTGCGCGGCGTCATGATCGACGCCACCTTGCGATCGTCGAGGCGGAAGATGTTTTCCACCAGCTCCTGCTCGGCGCGGTCGAACACGCCTTCGTCGGCGCCCTGTTCCATCAGCACCTTGATCTCTTCCTCGGTGATCGAGGGCTCCTTGCTCTTCTTGGCGCCCATCAGGCGCAGGATGGCGTCGGTGAACAGGCTCAGCACGCGCACCAGCGGCGCGGTGGCGCGCGACAGCAGCTTCATCGGCCGCGCCAGCACGGCGGCGAAGAGTTCCGGGTTGTGCATGGCGAGGCGCTTGGGCACCAGTTCGCCGAACAGCAGCGACAGGGTGGTGATGGTCACCACCATCACGCCGAACGCCAGCGGGTCGCTATACGGTGCGATCAACGGGTACTGCTTGAGCCAGGCGGCCAGGTGCTGGGCGATGGCTTCTTCGCCGAACACGCCGGACATGATGCCGATCGAGGTGATGCCGATCTGGATGGTGGAGAGAAAGCGGGTCGGCTCTTCGACCAGCTTGAGCGCGGCCTGCGCGCCCTTGTCGCCGTCGTCGGCCCATTGCTGAAGACGGACCTTGCGCGACGACACCAGCGCCAGTTCGGACATGGCGAACACGCCGTTGAGCAGGATCAGCAACAGTAATATGAATATGTCCACGGTGGGGAAAAAGAGTTGCGGGACTCCAAGCTTAGGGCAAGGCCGGCCCGCTGGGAAGCGGGCCGCTGAGGGACCGGGTCAAAACAGCAGCGATTGTTCGGCGGCGGGTGCCCACTCGATCACGCTGCGCCCGGCGGCGGCGAGCCAGGCGTTGGCCTGCGAGAAGTGGCGGCAGCCGTGAAAGCCGCGGCTGGCCGACAGCGGCGAGGGGTGGGCGGCGCACAGCACCTTGTGGCGGCGCGTGTCGATGCGTTCCGCCTTGCCCTGCGCCCAGTTGCCCCACAGCAGGAACACGCAGCCGGGGTTCTCGGCGTTGACGGCGTCGATCAGCGCGTCGCTGACGTTCTGCCAGCCCAGCTTGCCGTGGCTGCCGGCCTTGTCGGCCTCCACCGTCAGCACGCTGTTGAGCAGCAGCACGCCTTGCCGCGCCCAAGGCGTCAGGTCGCCCGAAGCCGGCAGGCCGGTGCCGAGATCGGCGGCGATTTCCTTGTAGATATTGCGCAGGCTGGGCGGGATGCGCACGCCCGGCGGTACCGAGAACGACAGCCCCATCGCCTCGCCGGCGCCGTGGTAGGGGTCCTGGCCGAGGATGACGACGCGCACGTCGGCCGGGGCGGCGTAGCTCAGGGCGTGGAAGATCTGCTCGCGTGGCGGATAGATAGTCTTGCCGGCGGCGGCTTCGTTGGCGAGGGTGCGGTCGATCTGGCTCAGGGCCTTGAAACACGCAGGCGACCTCAGCACGGTCTCCCAGGCGGGATGGACGCGGGCGAGGGTGGGGGCGAGATAGTCGAGTTGCGGCATGGCGTTGTTGTTGTCGCAGAAGAACGGGGGGTTTGGCACGCTTGCAAGCGGCTCGGCGTCGGCCCGGGGCCGGCTGGCGAGCGCGCTCCGATGCTAAGACCGGTCAGCAAAAAGGCCGTTCCCGCACGGCGTGAGGGAAAGGCCTTGAGGCAGGAAATGGCGCGGTTTCAGTAGTGCGCCATGGTCGGATCGACGTCGCAGGCCCAGGCCTCGACGCCGCCACGCAGGCTGATCACCGGCTCGAAACCGGCATTGGCGAGGTAGAGCCCCACCTGGAAGCTGCGCACGCCGTGGTGGCAGACGGTGACGATGGGCTGGTCGTCCGGCAGCTCGCTCATGCGCAGCGGGATCAGGTTCATCGGGATGTGCAGCGAACCGGGAATGCGGCACAGCTTTACTTCCCAGTCCTCGCGCACGTCCAGCAGCACCGGCTGCTCGGCGCTGGCGTCGGCCAGCCACTGTGCCAGCTCGCCGGCGCTGATTTCCTTGACCATCAGAAGCTGAACCGTTCCGGCTCGACCGCCTCGGAGTGGGCCAGGCGCGGGATGCAGATTTCGAACAGGTTGGTCTCGCGGAAGACGGTTTCGCTCTCGCGCTCGATCAGCTTGGTGGTCATCACCGGCTCGTCGCCGACCACCAGGATCATGCGGCCGCCGACGGCCAGCTGTTGCTTCAGGCTGTCCGGCACCACCGGCAGCGAGCCGCCGACCAGGATGGCGTCGAACGGCGCCTGTGCGGCGTAGCCGTCGACACCGTTGCCTTCGACCAGAGTGGCGTTGCTGATGCCGGCCTTCTTCAGGTTCTTGGCCGCCATTTCCTTCATCACCGGGTCGAGGTCGACGCTGTAGACGTGACGCGACAGGCTGGCCAGCAGGGCGGTGACGTGACCGCTGCCGGTACCGATTTCCAGCACCTTGTCTTCCGGCTTCAGGCCGAGGTCCTGCACCAGGCGGGCTTCCACCTTCGGCTGCAGCATCTTGTGGCCGTTGACGAGCGGCAGTTCGGTGTCGACGAAGGCCAGCGTGCGCTTGTCGTCCGGCACGAAATCCTCACGTTTCACGTGAAACAGCAGATCGAGTACTTTGGGGTCAAGCACATCCCACGGACGAATTTGCTGTTCGACCAGGTTGAAGCGGGCATTCTCAAAATCCATCAGTTCACTCCGGAAGGGCTTTGTCGACAATAACTTGCGATTATCCCATATTTACCGTACCTTCACAGCATCGCTAGGGGTCCTGCCCCCGTTTTTTATGAGCCAGTCCCCATCGAAGGATTGGTTTTTTTACATAAACACGGGGCGCCGGTGAGAAACACCCTTGGAACCTGACCCGGATAATACCGGCGTAGGGAAGCGTCTTTAATTGAAGTCCGGCTTCCGCCGTACTTCCCGCCCATGGCCCCGTCGTCCGGCGTTCCGCTCCCTGCGCTGTTTCATCGAAGCAACCACGGAGACCGACCGATGAACGCGCCGACCAACCTGAATACCGAAATGGTGGTGGACCAAGCCGCCATCCAGCCGCTGCCCAACTCCCGCAAGATCTACGTCGAAGGCTCCCGCCCCGACCTCCGTGTGCCGATGCGCGAGATCAGCCAGGCCGACACCCCGACCCAGTTCGGCGGCGAGCAGAACCCGCCGATCTACGTCTACGACTGTTCCGGCCCCTACACCGACCCGGCCGCCCAGATCGACATCCGTTCCGGCCTGGCGCCGATCCGCGCTGCCTGGATCGAGGAGCGCGGCGACACCGAGCAGCTGGCCGGTTTGAGCTCCGAGTACGGCCGCGCCCGCGAGGCCGACGCCAAGCTCGACGAGCTGCGCTTCAACCTGACGCGCCAGCCGCGCCGCGCGCTGCCGGGCAAGAACGTCACCCAGATGCACTACGCGCGCCAGGGCATCATCACGCCGGAGATGGAATACATCGCGATCCGCGAGAACCAGAACCGCGCCGCCTACATCGAGTCGCTGAAGGCCGCCGGCGGCAAGAACGCGCGCCTCGTCGAGCTGATGACGCGCCAGCACCCGGGCCAGAACTACGGTGCCGGCATGGTCGACACCATCACCCCGGAATTCGTGCGCCAGGAAGTCGCTTCCGGCCGCGCCATCATCCCGAACAACATCAACCACCCGGAATCCGAGCCGATGATCATCGGCCGCAACTTCCTGGTGAAGATCAACGGCAACATCGG
>NZ_JBYSWM010000019.1:0-85723 GCF_058781125.1 Pseudogulbenkiania sp. FW507-F1
GTCCCGCCCCCGAGCCACCACGCGGCATCCGCATCGCCCTCTCTAGCGGCAAGCACCGCCGGCAGCGACCGCCAGCATGGGAAAAGAGTAGTGCCGTTCAATAAAATTGACAATTCAAAAACAGCCCGAACGACGGAAACGCACAAGGAAACGACGGTTTGCCACAAGGCCTGACCCCTTCATCGAGAGCGGGCAATAAAAAAGACCGGCTTATGCCGGTCCGCCCTGTTTAACGATCAAGCACATGGACTAGCGCTTGTCCGTACCCTTCCCCCGGCGCTCGATGAACAGACTGCTGCCGGCCTGCTTCTTGGCCATCTTCTTGGCATCGGCCACCGCCAGCGAGACCTCATGATGCGACAGGAACTGTCCCGGCCTGGCGGGAAGCACACCGATCGACACACTGGTGAGCGGGAAGAAGATCAGCTCGCCGTTGCGCGCCGTCACTTCGAAGCCCCCCATCAGGCGGTGCTCCTGCCCGAAATGCACCTGGACCTGGCGATCGAAGGCCGCGATCACGTCGAGCAGACGCGCCTCCCAGCCCTCGCTCTGCATCAGCAACACAAAGTCGTCGCCGCCGATATGCCCCACCCAGTCGCGGGCCGGGTCAGCCACCTGTTGCAGCAAGTATCCCAGCAGGCGGATCAGGTCATCGCCGGCGGCATAACCGTAGAGATCGTTGAACGGCTTGAAATGATCGAGGTCGGCATAGGCCACGATAAAAGGTTCGCCGCTGTCGAGCAGGCGGTCGATGGTCTCGGAAATCGGTACGTTACCGGGCAGCCCGGTCAGGGGATTGGCGTAGCGCGCCGCCGAAATCTGCATCTCGGTGATCTTGCGCATCAGGTCGTAGCCGGTACCCATGCCGAGATAGCGGCCGTTTTCGGTGATGATGAAGCCATCGATCAGGTGCCGGCGCTCGGCGGCCACCACCAGGCTCGACAGCTCCTGCACGCCCATCTCGGCACCGACGATCAGCGGCTGCTGATCCATCAGGGTGCGGCACGGCTTCTTGCCGTACAACTCACGATTGAACGGCCGGGCAAAGCTTTCCAGGAAATCGTGACGGCGCAGCAGCCCGACCGGCACGCCGCCACTCACCACCGGAATGGCAAAGCGCTCCGGCGCCTCGACGAACAGCCGGTAGGCAACTTCGTTTGCCACCGTCTGCTCCAACGGCATGACCTCGACCAGCAGATCGCGCGCCATCGCCTGGCGTGGCGCACCCAAGCGCTCGCGCGCCTCGGCGTATAAAAGGGAACGTACTTCGGCCGGCACCTCGCGCGCCGGCAGCAGCGCCGGCCGGGCAAACAGATAGCCTTGCCCGTAGCGCACCCCGAGCCGCCGCAGTACGCGCAACTCGTCTACCGTCTCGATGCCCTCGGCCACCAGCAAGGCACCGGATTGCCTCGCGATGTCGACCATCGAACGCACGAACTGCTCCTTGAGCGGATCGTGCTGGATTTCCTGGACGAAATGCTTGTCGAGCTTGACCACGTCGGGACGCAGCTCGGACCACAGCCGCATATTGGAGAAGCCCTCGCCCAAATCGTCCAGCGCAATACGGAAGCCACTGTCGCGGTAATGGCTCGCCGCCTCACGCAGCGCCTGGTACGTGGCGTTGGGGTGGGTTTCGGTGAGCTCGATGATGATGCGTTCGCTGGGCAACCCCAGCATATTGAGAAACGCCAGCGTCTCGCCCGATTTATGCTCCGGCGCCAGCAAGGTCTGCGGACTGATGTTGAGGAACAGACAACCCTGCAGTTGATGCTCGATAAACGCCTCGGCGGTGACACGCCGGCAGGCCCGCTCCAGCGAGACCAGCGCACGGCATCGTTCCGCCGCGGCGAACAGATTGAGGGGCGAGTGCAGCGGGCTGTTGGAAGGCCCGCGGATCAGCCCTTCATAACCGAGGATACTCCCCTCTTCCATGTCCACGATGGGCTGGAAGACCGGCAACAGCTTGCGCTCGTTGATGATGATTTCCAGCTCCTGGCAAAGGGAGGTATCGCAAACCGGCATAAGAAGCTCGTTCCTGGTGTAACTACTTTTTTAACAGCAGTGAAATATATCGTTAAAGGATGACAGGATCGTGACGATGAACGCCCAATCATTACAAAGGCAGATTTTGCCGGTGCAGTGTCTCAGGCCGGGAATACGCTGACTGGCCATGCGCCGAATCTTGGGAATAGAATGAAATCTGGATAATGCCGGTGGGACGCACAGCCATGCCTCATGCCACACTGAACGGACAAAGTATCTATTACGAACTGAGCGGCCACGGCGACAAGACGCTGGTGCTGTTCAACGGCATCACCATGTCCACGGCCGCCTGGACCATGATGACCCCGCCGCTCGAAGCGCACTACCAGCTGCTACGGCTCGACTTTCTCGGTCAGGGCCTGAGTGACAAGCCGGTCGCCGACGTCTACCCGCTGGAACAGCAGGCGGAGCTGGCGTGGCAGTTGCTGCAACACCTGTCGATCGACAAGGTGCACCTGGCCGGCCTGTCCTACGGCGGCATGGTGGCGCAGTACTTCGCCCACCGCCACCCGGAATGCCTTGAGCACCTGCTCCTGGCCTCGACCCTGGCCTGGTCGGACGAGGTGAACTCCCGCATCAGCGACAGCTGGATCGCCGCCGATGCTATCGGCGGCCTCGACCTGCGCTACGACGTGAGCATCCCCTGGTTCTTTTCCAGCCGCTTCTTGGTCGGCAACGCCGCCCAGCTGGCCGAGCTGAAGATCATCGCCGGCATGGTCGACTGGCCCGCCGTCACCCGCCTGATCGCCGGGGTCAAGCGCCACGACGCGCGCACCTGGCTCGCCGAGATCAAGGTTCCCACCCGCGTCATCGTCGGCAACGAAGACCGCCTGACGCCGCTCTACCAGTCGGAAATCCTCGCCAACAGCATCCCCGGCGCCTCGCTGCATGTGCTGCCGGCCATCGGCCACGTCATGCACATCGAAGCACCGGACATCTTCGCCCACGAGATTCTGCGCTTCTGCACGCCCTGACACACTCGGGAGAACCCGCCATGCTGCATCCCATCCTGCACTCCGTCGACGACCAGGGCATTGCCACCCTCCGGCTCAACCGGGCGGAATTGCATAACGCCCTGGACGACACGATGATCGTCCAGCTCACGAGCACGCTGGAAACCCTGATCGCGGATGCGCGCATCCGCGCCATCGTGCTGGCGGCCGAAGGCATCAGCTTCTGCGCCGGCCACGACAGCGCCTGGATGCAGCGCATGGCAGGCTTCGGCCAGGAGGAGATCAAGCAGCATGCGCGCTTGCTGGCAACCTTGCTCGGTACCCTCGACAACTGCCCGAAACCGACCATCGCCCGTGTCCAGGGCTCGGCCTTTGGCATCGGCGCCGGCCTGCTGGCCTGCTGCGATGTCGCGATCGGCGCATCCGAAGCGCTGTTTTGCTTCTCCGACGTCAAGCTCGGCATGATTCCGGCCTCGGTGGCACCGTATGTGATGCGCGCCATCGGCGAGCGCGCCACCCGGCGCTACTTCATCACTGCTGAGCGCTTCAACGCCGGCAAGGCCAAGCGCCTGGGGCTGATCCATCTGGTGGTGGAGCACGAGGAGCTGGACATGGCGGTGGCCCAGATGTGCCGCCAGGTCTTGCTCAACGGCCCTCAGGCGATGGCAGAGGCCAAGCAGCTGGTGCGCGAACTGGGCGGCAGGGCCATCACGGCTGACGCGATCGAGACGACCATCGCGCGCATCGCCCAGGTTCATGCCAGTACCGAAGGCCAGGAAGGCGTCGCCGCGTTTATCGAACAACGCGCACCATCCTGGATTCATCGAGAGTGAGCCCAAGCCGCGGCACGGCGATATTGCACCGGCCAAGCTCCCGGTCACGGGCGTGACGTGGGGCCGGCCTGATCGCCGCCATGGTCGCGTTTCGGCCAACCTTGCCGGCCAGGCAGGAGGACTTCCGCAATTACGCCATCAAACTTCATCTCTGCGGCACCGCTACAGACGGCACCGGCCCTTTCGTGAAGAATAAGGCCATCCTCCTCACGAAAAGCGTGCCCGATGAACCAGCCTTCCCTCTCCTACGATTTCCTGACCGCCACCCTGCAAGACCAGCCTCCCATGGCACGTGAATGGCCGTTGGCAAACGGTGTGACGGCACGCTGGCGCGAGCGAGGCATTCTCGAGCTGGTCCCGCCCCAACTGGACGACCATACCGACCGCGTACTGATTTCCTGCGGTGTTCACGGCAACGAAACCGCGCCAATCGAGGTTGCCAACGGCATTCTGCGCGACATCGAGCAAGGCCGACTGCCGCTGGCGGTGCACCTGCTGCTGATGTTCGGCAATCCGGACGCAATGCAGGCGGGCGAACGTTACCTCGATTACGACATGAACCGCCTGTTCAACGGCCAGCACGCCAAGCACCCAGCCACCCGCGAAGCGCAGCGCGCGGAGGTTCTGGAAAATGCCGCCGCGGCGTTTTTCGAGCAGGCCCCGAACGACTGCCAGCGGCTGCACTACGACCTGCACACCGCGATTCGCGGCTCGGTCTTCGAGCGCTTTGCCATCTACCCCTACCTCCACGAGCGCGACTACAACCGCGAACAGCTGTGCTGGCTGGAGTCGGCCGACATCACCACGGTGCTGCTGCACAGCCAGCCTGCCGCCACGTTCACTTACTACACCAGCCGTCACTGTCAGACGGATGCCTTGACCCTCGAACTGGGCAAGGCCCGCCCCTTCGGCCAGAACGACCTGTCACGCTTCGAAGGCATCAACCAGGCCTTGCGACGGCTGCTGAGCGGCCAGCGGGATCCGCTGCCAGCCTTTGCCAACGAACGCTTCCAGCTGTTCCGAGCCAAATACGACCTGGTCAAACACAGCGACCAGTTCCGTCTCCATCTGCACGATCAGGTCGAGAATTTCACCCTGCTCGAAGACGGCTTCGTCATCGCCGAAGACCTGGACGTGCGCTACCAGGCCCACGGCGGCAACGAGCGCATCCTGTTTCCCAACCCCAAGGTCGGAAATGGCCTGCGCGCCGGCATCGTCATCGAGCCAGTGGCCATCTGAAGAGCCGCCCTAAAAGCAAAACAGCCGGGATTTCCCGGCTGTTTTGATAGCACACCCCTAGGGTCACGACAGGTAGTTGAACAGCGACAAGCCACTGACCTTCTGGAAGGTCAGCTGCGAATACTGCAGCGCTGACTGTGCCAGGGTGAAATCGCTGATGGTCTTGGGCAGATCCAGATCGTCCAAATTGCTGAGCCGCGTCTTGTACTGGACATCCAGATCCTGCCCGACCGATTGCAGTGTTTCATTCTCGCTACGCCGCGAACCGATCGAGGCCTGGACCGTCGACAGGTTCACTTGGGCGGCATCCAGCCCGGAGAGGATGCTGCTCAGCTGGGTCGAAAAATTTGCCGGCTTCGGATCCTGACCCAACAGATTGTAGAAATCCCGCACCGTATTGAACACCGCGGTATCGCTGCTAGCGTTTCCGTACACGGCCGACCCGACCTCGGTAATCGGCACCTGCCGTTCCGCGCTGATCTGCACATCGCGACGCCCCGTATCGCCGGTGTAGGTCACGTTGAGCGAGCTGTCCGCCACGAAGGGAGGGCTGTCGATGGCGTTGCCACCGTATAGATAGTTACCGCGACTGTCGCTTGTGTTGGCGTAACTCACCAGCTGGTTGAAGCGCTCTTTCACATCAGTCTGGATCATCTTCAGCTGTGTCGTGGCCAGCCCGCCGTTGCCGGCCTGAATTGCCAGCTCCTTCAAGCTGGCCAGTAGACCATTGGCACTGTTGAGCGAGGTTTCAGAAATGGCCAGAGAGGACTCGACCGCGTCGCCATTCTTGACGAACTGCAGGTTACGCCCTTCCGACTGGGATACCTCCAGCATCTGGGCCGACGCCACCGGATCGTCCGACGGCACCACGACCCGTTTCTGGGTGGACAATTGCTCTTGCAGCTTGTTAAGGGTGTACTGGTTACCCTGGATACCGGTGTAGCCCTGAGTGAACACCATGCTGGTACTGATTCGCATCGCTATACGTCTCCGGTATTGGCCTTAGCCGATCTGCAGCAGCGAAGAGAAAAGTTGCTGCGCGATCTGGATGACCTTGCTCGAGGCCTGATAGGCCTGCTGATACTTGATGAGGTTGGCGGCCTCTTCGTCGAGATTGACCCCTGATATGGCGTCGCGCGCTTTTTGCGCCTCCTGCAGGACATTGGTCTGGGCCGTGGAGGTCACCGCCACCTCGTTGGTCACGCTGCCGACATAACTGACCATGCTGGCATAGTGGGACGCGAAGGAGGTCAGCGACGAACTGGTATCGGCCCGGTCATCGTCGACCAGAGGCCGCGTCTGCAGCTTGGTCATTTCCAGCAGGTTGGCGTTGTCACCGGCTCCGATCGGGGCCGCATTGGGAACGACGGACAGCGTCAGTCCCGTGGTCAACTGGCCCGAGAGCTTGAATGCAATGCCGGCATCGACGGCCGGGCTACCCGATACCAGCTTGTATCCGTTCTCGACGTTCGGCTGCGGCACCACGTTGTACGTGGTCGTCCCGGCACCGTTGACGACGGTCGCCGTCATGGTCGTGCTGTCGATCGAAAGGCTGGTCAGGTTGTAAGACGGATGGGCGGTCACGTCCGGTGCGCCGGCGGCACTGGCGGACGACCAGCCATAATTACCCGGCAAGGTACTGTAGACCCCGCTGATGGTGAGGCCACTACCGGTCGGAGATACCGCCGGGCTGCCCGGTTTCAGGTTGGATGCGGTAGCCAATCCCTTCGGATCGGTCATAGTCACCTGCAAGGCACTGGCCGCACCGCGCGGATCGCTGGCGTAAGCGCTCAGGTCGGTGAACAAGGGCTGGCCGGGCTGGCCATTCAGATCCAGCCCGAGTTGCTGCTGATAATTGATCGCGGTGGCGAAATCGATGGCCAGATTGCCCAGCCGGGTCCGTGCCTCGGTCAGGGTATTATCCCGAAAGTCGAACAACCCACCCAACGCCCCGCCCTGGATCAGGCTGGTCGGAATCACCGTATTGCTGCCACTGGTGCTCTGGTACACCAGCTGCAGTTGCTGTGGATCGGCCGGGTCCGGCTGCGTGGCGAGCTGGTTGGCCTGGTTACCTAGCACCAGGGTCTGTCCATTGCCGATGAACACGCTGTAGGAGCCATCCGATTGCGGCACCACCGAGGCCTTCACCTGTTTGTTGAGTTCCAGAATGGCCTGGTCGCGCTGATCCAAGAGATCGTTGGGGGCGCTGAGCGTGGTGCCGCCGGAGGTCTTCACGGTCAGCCCGGAGATGCGCTGGTTGAGGTCCGCGATCTGGCTGGCCAAGCCATTGATGGTGTCCACAGAGGCCTTGATGCGGGTGCTCACCCCGCTAGCCATTTCCTGCAGCTGGCCATCCAGGGTGCGAAACTTGGTGGCCAATGCCTGGGCATTGTTGATCGCTGTCTGCCGGCTGGGGATGGCGGACGGGTCGGACGACAGGGTTTGCAGGCTGCCGAAGAAGTCCTGCAGCGAGGGACTGACACCGACCGTCGAATCCGCCATCAGGGAGTCCACCTGCTTGAGGAAATCCAGCTGGCCCGAGTAGTAACTATCCGTGGCCTGGGCGCTTTGCACCTGCTGGGTCAGGTAATCGTCGTAGACCCGGTTGACGTGGGTCAGGTCGACCCCCTGCCCGATGAAACCGTAGCTGGCACTCTGCGGGTAACGCGCAGCCTGCTGCGTCACCTGACGGGTGTAGCCGGCAGTGTTGACGTTGCTGATGTTGTGGCTGGTCACCGTCAGGGCGCCTTGCGCCGCATTCAGCCCGCTGACGCCGATCGAAAAAATACTCGTACCCATATCGCACCTCTGATTGCTATATCGGCCTGCCCGGCACGATCTTGAGCCTTAAGCCCCGCGAGAACGCTGGGAAACCGCCCCCATCACCCCCACCAGCTTCTGGGCGTAGTGGGGATCGGTGGCATAGCCTCCACTTTGCAGCCCTCGCGCGAATGCCAGCATGTCGCCCCCCTGGTTCAGGGCGGACTGGTAGCGCGACGAACCGGAGAGCAACTTGGCGTAGTCGGCAAAGGCCTCACTGTAGGACGCGTAGGCGCGGAATTTATCTATTTTCTTGACGGCATTGCCGTTCACGTACTCGGTGGTCAAGACATCGACGGAATCGCCCTGCCAGTTGGCGCCGGCCTTGATGCCAAACAGGTTGTGACTCTCCTTGCCGTCAGCCGTCTTGATCGAGCGTTTTCCCCAGCCGCTCTCGAGCGCGGCGTGCGCCAGCACCAGTTCCGGCGCGACCCCCAGTTGCTGGGCGGCGTCCCTGGCGTGAGGTAACAGGGAGGTCACGAAGGATTCGGCCGTGCCGCCCACGGCGCCCGTCGTCGGGCTTGGGGCTTCGCTTGCGGTGTTGGTCAACCCGGCAGCCGCCTTCGACTGCATGGTCTGATACACACGGATGGCCTGGTTGACCATCGGCAGCATCGAGGACGCCGGAGCCAAGCGCTCGACCGTGGGGGACGCATCATCATCCAGTTGCGCGGCATGGGCCAGTTGCCGCGACAGGACATCGGCCAAGCCCACCCCTCCCGATTTGCTCATGGTCTGGAGCAATTGCTGGTCCAGCATGCCGCGGTAGGTGCCCATGGCATTGCTGTCCTCCTCGCCATCGAACGACGTCTCGCGCATGGTCTTCAACAAGGTTCCCATGAACAGGGACTCGAACTGTTGTGCGGCGGCCTTGATCGCGGCTTGCGGGTCTTTGCGTGCGGCTACCTGCAAGGCGGCGGTCTGACCGGGGTCGACGGCGAGGCGCTGGCTGGCCGTGCTGGCATCGTTCGGCAACGTTGGAAAACTGACACTCATCCTGATCTCCTCGGTGCAGAAAAAGCAAGAAACGGGCCAACGAAAAAGGGAGGGCTATCCCTCCCCTTGCCACCAAACACCGGCCGCTTCACTCAGATGATCTGCAGCTCCGCCTTGAGCGCGCCGGCCGCTTTCATGGCCTGCAAAATGGACAACAAGTCCTGTGGCGTGGCGCCGAGCGCATTCAGCGCGTTCACCACCTGGGACAGGTTGGCCCCGCGCGGCAGCCCGATCACCTTGCCCCCTTCGCTCTTGACGTTGACGCTGGCCTGGTTGGTGACGACCGTCTGCCCACCCGATAGGGGCGCCGGCTGGCTCACCTGCGGGGTGTTGCTGACCGAGACCGAGAGGTTGCCGTGCGCCACGGCGCAGGGGTCGATAGTCACGGACTGGTTCATCACCACCGAACCGGTACGGGCATTGAGAATGACCAGAGGGGAAGCTTCTGCCGGTGTCACGGCAATATTTTCCATCCGGGACAGGAACTGCACGCGGCGATTGGCGTCTTGCGGAGCGACCACTTCCACCAGCCTGCCATCCAACGCACGGGCCACGCCATCGCCAAGCTCGCGGTTGATGGCCTGCACCACCCGATTGGCAGTGGTGAAGTCGGACTCGAACAGCTCGAGCTGGACTACGCCGCCCGAGCCGAGCGCGGTCGGAACCTCGCGTTCCACCGTCGCCCCGGCGGGAATGCGGCCGACGCTCAGATGGTTGACCTGTGCCGAACTGCCGGCAGCAGAGGCCCCGGCGCCGCCCACCACCACGTTACCCTGCGCCATCGCGTAGATCTGCCCGTCCGCACCTTTCAGTGGTGACATCAGCAGCGTGCCGCCGCGCAGGCTCTTGGCGTCACCGATGGAGGAAACGGTGACGTCTATGGCCTGCCCCTGGCGCGCAAACGGCGGCAGGGTTCCGGTGACGGTAACGGCGGCGACGTTCTTCGGATCAAGCTTGGTTCCGACCGGAATCTGCACCCCGAGCTGGTTGAGCATGCTCGACATCGACTGCGATGTGAACGGTGACGAGGTGGCCTTGTCACCACTGCCGTCGAGCCCGACCACCAGACCATAGCCGATCAGCTGGTTGGTGCGAACACCGCCGATCGAGGCGATATCCTTGAGCCGCTGCGTGGCCAAGGCCGGAGACATGGCCAACACCCCGACCAGCAGCATACCTAGAAAACGTTTCATTCCCATCCCGCTATAAAGCACCGGCCATCGCCACCATCAGAATGGCAGCACCGTCATGAAAAACTTGGTCAGCCAGCCCGGCTCGGCAAACGAGCGGTTGTTGCCCTTGGATTGCTGCTCGATACGGGCATCGGCCACCTTGGTGGACGAGACCGTATTACCGGTCTTGATATCACGCGGATTCACCACACCGGACAGCCGGATGTATTCGGTATCGCCATTGAGCCGTACCTGCTTCTCTCCACTCACCACCAGATTGCCGTTGGCCAACACGTCGATCACGGTCACCGTGATCGAGCTGACGAACGAGGAGCTCGCCTGGTTGGTGCCCTTGCCGCCCGAGCTGGCCGAGCCGTCGGCCGACAGGGAGGCCCCTGCCAGTTTCTTTTCGAGATAATCGGGAACGAAGGGAAGCTGCAGGCCCGCCCCCATGCTGTTGCTGAGCGACGAGGTACGCTTGCCGGTGGTCTGCTCGGAGGCCGCCGTGGTGGTTTTCTCTTCGATGGTGACCGTCAGCGTATCGCCCACTCGTGCCGGGACGCGGTCGGCAAAGATCGGCTGGTAGCTTCCGGCCTGGAAGATGGAGCCGTTGCCGGGCAGGGCCTGCGGCGCCGGCTGGGGCCGCGCGCTCATCGGCTGCTGCACGATGGGCGGCTCGGGCACGGCACACCCGGACAACGCCGCGGCCAGCATGGCCATCACACCGAAAATCGCTTTCATCACAGGGCCTCTAGCTGGTCGACGCCAGCATTATAACTGGGCAATCCGCTGCAGCATCTCGTCCGCTGTCTTGATCGCACGCGAGTTCATTTCGAACGAACGCTGGGCGGTGATCATGTTGACCAGCTCTTCGGTGACGTTGACGTTGGAATCCTCGAGAAAGCCCGAACGCACACTGCCGCGACCATCGGTATTGGGGTCGCCATCCTGCGGGTCGCCCGACGCCTGGGTTTGCAGGTAGAGGTTCTGGCCGATGCTCTGCAGACCTTGCGGGTTGATAAAGGTGGTCAGCTGGATGGTGCCGGCGGTGGTGGGGGCGGTGCTATTGGGCTGGGTATATTGCACCACGCCCGCTTCCGAAATGGTGATGCCGGTGGCGTTAGCCGGGATGTTGATCGCCGGATCGAGCAGATAACCGGACGAGTTGACGATGTCGCCGTTCTCGTTGCGACGGAATTCGCCGTTGCGGGTGTAGGCGATGGTGCCATCCGGCTGTTGCACGCGGAAGAAGCCGTCACCGTTGATGGCCAGGTCGAGCGGCTGTTCGGTCGATTCCAGGTTACCCTGCGAGTGGATGCGCGCGGTCGCCACCACGGTGGAGCCGGTACCGACTTGCAGCCCGGTCGGCAGGCTGTTGCCGTTGGTCAGTTGCGACCCCGGCTGGCGCAGGGTCTGGTAGTACAAATCTTCGAAGACCGCGTGGCCTTTCTTGAACCCTTTGGTATTGGAGTTGGCCAGGTTGTTGGAGACCACGTCCAGCTGGAACTGGCTGGAGTCCATGCCGGTCTTGGCGATGTAAAGGGCGCGCATCATGGCGAGTGTTCCTTATTTTGGGCTTCGGCCAACCTCTCAGCTCAAGGCGAGAATCTGGCTGGCTTTTTGTTCGTTCTGGTCGGAGGTCTGCATCAGCTTGACGTTGAGATCGAACTGGCGCGCATGGGAAATCATCTGCACCAGGCTCTCCACCGCATTGACGTTGCTGCCTTCCAAGGCCCCCGACACCACCTTGACGTCGTCCGAGGCCGTGGCGTTGCCGCCCGCGTTGAGGCGGAACAGGCCATCCTCACCCTTGTACACGGCGCGCTCGCCCGGGTTGACCAGCTTGAGCTGGCCGGCGATCTGCGGGGTGCGATCGGCACCGCTCGTGGGTGTGGTCACCACCGTGCCATCCGGACCGATCACCACGCTGGAGCCGGTCGGGACGGTGATCGGCCCGCCATCGCCGAGGATGGGCAAGCCGCTGCGGGTGCGCAGCATGCCGTTGGGATCTGCGACGAAGCCGCCGTCGCGGCTATAGGCTTCGCGGCCATCGGCTGTCTGCACCGTGAAGAAACCCGGGGTGCCCAGGGCGAAGTCGGTGTCGTTGCCGGTCTGCTGCAGGCTGCCCTGTGACAGGTCATGGCCGATGGTGTTGTCGACCACGTAGGTGCGGGTCGGCGCACCGTCGCCCACCACCGGCAAGGCGCGGAACGAGACCTGGTCGGCCTTGTAGCCGTTAGTGTGCACGTTGGCCAGGTTCTGCGAGGTGGTGGCCTGCTGCGTCATCACGTGTTTGGCGCCGGTCATCGCCAGGTAGATCATGCGGTCCATGGTGCCGTTATCCCGTTAATGCTCAGCGCAGGTTGATCAGGGTCTGCAGGATGGTGTCTTCGGTCTTGATCGACTGGGCGTTGGCTTGATAGAAGCGTTGCGCCACGATCATGTCCACCAGTTCGGAGTTCAGATCGACGTTCGACTGTTCCAGCGCCTGGGATTGGATTTCGCCCAGATCGGCGGACATCGGCGCACCGACCTTGGCGCCGCCGGTGGAACTGGCCACATCCTTCCACAGGTTGCCACCCATCGACTGCAAGCCCTGCACGTTGGTGAAGTTGGCCAAGGCCACCTGGCCGATGGCTACGGTCTTGCCGTTGGAATAGGTGGCCTCGATGATGCCCTGGTTGTTGATGTTGGTGCTGGTCAGGGTGCCGGGCGCATTGCCGTCGGCCGACAGCGAGTTGACCCCGAACGAGGAGTTGAACTGGGTCGACTTGCTGAGATCGACCGTGGCAATGGTCATCGGCGTCGTGCTGCCGTTAGGCGTGGTCGCCGTGTACTGAATGTTGCTGAGTACGCCACCGCTGGTCAAAACGCCGTTGGTATCGAAGCTCAGCGTCTGCGGCCCGGCGGGCGAGGTGACTGCCGTGCCATCGACATAGAGGTTGACGGTCCAGTCGGTGCCGGTCGCGGTGGGCGTGCCCTTGACGAAGTAGAAGCTGAGGTCGTGGGTATTGCCCAGGCTGTCGTAGACCTTGACCGAGGTGGCGGAATTGTAAGTACTGGTATCCGTCGGGTTCACCGTCGGCGTCGGGCTGATGACCGTCGCACTGGAGTTCAGATTGACGCCCAGATCGACGTTGCTGGTCGCGGTCGGCGAAATCAGGCTGGTCTGGAATTGCAGGTCGACCGGGGTGGCGGTGTACTGGATCACGCCGTTCTGGGCGGCATAACCTTGCAGCTTGTAGCCGTCGCCGTTGACCAGATAGCCGTTGGCGTCGACCTGGAAGGCGCCGTTGCGGCTGTAGGCATCCTGGCTGGACGCCGCACTGGGCGACTTCAGGACGAAGAAGCCTTTGCCGGAAATGGCCAGGTCCAGGTTGTTGCCGGTGGAGTTGATGTTGCCCTGGTCGAACAACTGGCTGACCTCCGCCGTGCGTACGCCGATGCCGGCCTGGGCGTTGGAGACACCGTAGAGGCTGGAGCCGTACATGTCGGCGAACTCGGAGCGTGAACGCTTGAAGCCGTTGGTGCTGGCGTTGGCCACGTTGTTGCCGACCACTTCCAGTTGCTTGGACGCTGCAGCCAGGCCACTCAAACCCTGTTGGAAACCCATTTCTTACTCTCCCGGTACGCTTTCAGTACTGCAGCATCAAGACACTTGAACGATATTGGCGATGGCCACGCGGCCACCTTGCGGCGTCACGATGTAGGGGCTGCCCTTGTCCCACACCACGGCGTCGACGTGCTGGTTGGAGAGCGGCTCGGCCGTCACCGACGTGGTCTTGCCGTTGCTCTCGTTGGTGGCGGCGACGCTGAAGGTGTACACCCCGGCGGCGGCGGCGTTGCCGTCCTTGTCGGTGCCGTCCCAGTTGAAGGTGGTCAGGCCGCTGTCGACATTGTTCATGGTGAAGGTATCGATCACCTCGCCGTTCGCGTTCTTCACGGTGATCGCCAGGTTCTGCGCCGAGCCGTCGAGAATCACGCCGCCCTGCGCCGTGCCGCCTTGCGCCAGGGTGAGGGTATTGCCGTCGATCATCGCGCTCTTGCCGACCAGCGAGGCCGCCAGCAGCGACTGGGTGCCGTACTGGCTCTGCAGCAGCGAGTTGATCGATTTGCTGAGGTTCTCGAGGCCGGTCACCTGGCTGATCTGCGCCATCTGCGAGGTGATCTCATTGTTTTCCATCGGATTCAGCGGATCCTGCGACTTGAGCTGGGTGGTCAAGAGCGTCAGGAAGCGGTTCTGGATACCTTCCGCCGAGGACGCCGAGACAGAGGACGACGAGGTGCTGTTGCCGGTGTTCAAAACGGTGTAGGGGTTATTGGTCGTGGACGTCACGGTCATGTCTCAGCCCTCCAGGCTTATTGCCCCAGCTGCAGGGTCTTCTGCAGCAGGTTCTTGGCGGTATTCATCAGTTCGACGTTGGTCTGGTAGGACCGCGCGGCGGAAATCATGTCGGCCATCTCCTCCACCGGGTTGACGTTGGGCAGGTTGACGTAGCCGCGCTGGTCGGCCAGCGGATTGCCCGGGTCGTACTTGAGGCGCGGCGGGGTGGTGTCTTCCACCACCGAAGTCACGCGCACGCCGGCCACCTGCGGCTGAGTGGCCGACACCGGGATGGCGGTGAACACCACGTGCCGCCCCTGGTAGGGCTGGCCGGTCGAACTGGTGGCGCTCTCGGCGTTGGCGATGTTGCTCGCGACCACGTTGAGGCGCATCGACTGCGCGGTCAGCGCCGAACCGGCAATGGTGAAGACGTTGCTCAGCGACATGCTTACTGACCTCCCTTGATGGCTTCGTTCAGGCTGGAGATGCGACGATTGAGAAAGGTCAGCGTGGACTGGTATTGCATGGCGTTGTCGGTGAAGGCCGCACGCTCGACGTCCATGTCCACGGTGTTGCCGTCCAGGCTGCGCTGCACCGCGCTGCGGTACTTGAGCTCGGGAGCGCCGGCTCCGCCCGCGCCAGACGACGAGGCGATATGCGCCGGGTCGGTGACGTTCAGGGCCAGACGCGATTGCGTGCCCTGCGCCGACTGCAGCGCCGACGCGAAATCGAGATCCACCGCCTTGTAGTTCGGCGTATCGGCGTTGGCGATGTTGCTGGCGATCACCTCGGCGCGCTTGGCGCGCAGATTGAGCGCCTGCTGCTGGAAATCGAAATAGTGGGCAATCTTGTCGAGCATGACCTTCTCCTGGATGACACCCCAAAAGCATTTTTCATGCCAACACGATCACTAGGGGCAAGGGCTTGAAAAGACGGGAATTCGCCCGAAGGACGACGGAGCGGCAAGCTGGACAGGACGGCAAAGCGGCAACTATTGCCGCCCTAGCGGCAGCGATGAAAAACGCCACCCTTAAGGTGGCGCCGTGACACGCTGCCAACGTTGGCCGAAGCCCGCTGGCTCAGGCGGGTTCGCGCAGCTCGAAATCGTGGGTGATGTCGGCGGTTTTGCCCAGCATGATCGAGGCCGAGCAGTATTTTTCGGCGGACAGCTTGATGGCGCGCTCGACGGCGTCGGGCTTCAGCTCGCGGCCGACCACGACGAAGTGGAAATGGATGCGGGTGAACACCTTGGGGTCGGTGTCGGCGCGGTCGGCGTCGATATCGACCCAGCAGTCGTGCACGTCCTGGCGCGACTTTTTCAGGATGCCCAGCACGTCGTAGCTGGTGCAGCCGGCGGTGCCGAGCAGCAGCAGTTCCATCGGGCGCGGGCCGAGGTTGCGGCCGCCGCCTTCGGGCGCGCCGTCCATCACCACGGCGTGACCGCTGCCGGTCTCCCCCATGAAACACACCCCGTCGATCCATCTCAGTTTGGCCTGCATTGTTGTCCTCCTGGTCAATCAAGCCTGCAAGACTACCATTGCCGATTTGGGCTCACAAAGATTCGCCGGTAAAATGAAAAGATTTTCCCGCTGGGAACCTGCTCGCGACCTGTCGCGACCGGGCCTCGGCGGGGGCGAAGCGCAGCGTAGAAACCGGCATCTACACGCAGTACGTGAGGATTTCCGATCGCTGAGCGAATCTCTGCGGGCACATCTTCAGGTGTGCCCGCAGAGATTCGCACGCAATGCACATGAGCCCCGATCAGGGGCGTGGCAAGATCATGAACAGGTTTGAAAACATTGACCATGCTGGTACTGGGTATTGAATCGTCCTGCGACGAAACCGGGGTCGCACTGTACGACACGGAACAGGGCCTGTTGGCCCATCAGCTGCACACGCAGATGGCGATGCACGCCGAATACGGCGGTGTGGTGCCGGAGCTGGCGAGCCGCGATCACATCCGACGCGCCATCCCGCTCACCGAGGCCTGCCTGGCCGAGGCCGGCAAGCAGCTCGCCGACCTGGACGCCGTGGCCTACACCCAAGGGCCGGGCCTGGGCGGTGCGCTGCTGGTCGGCGCCAGCATCGCCAACGCGCTGGCCTTCGGGCTCGGCATCCCGGTGGTCGGCGTGCACCACCTCGAGGGCCACCTGCTCTCGCCGCTCTTGGCCGAGCCGAAGCCGGCCTTCCCTTTCGTCGCCCTGCTGGTCTCCGGCGGCCACACCCAGTTGATGGCGGTGCGCGGCGTCGGCGATTACGACGTGCTGGGCGAGACGCTCGACGATGCCGCCGGCGAAGCCTTCGACAAGACGGCCAAGCTGCTCGGCCTCGATTACCCCGGCGGCCCGACGCTCTCCAGGTTGGCCGAAAGCGGCGATCCGGCGCGCTTCTCGCTGCCGCGCCCGATGCTGAAGTCGGACGATCTCGACATGAGCTTTTCCGGCCTGAAGACCGCGGTGCTGACGCTGGTGCGGCACCAGGAGGCCGAGCATGGCTTGATCGACCCGCAAACCCGCAACGACATCTGCCGCGCCTTCCAGGACGCCATCGTCGACGTGCTGGTCGGCAAGTCGCTCAAGGCGCTGAAGCAGGCCAACATGGCACGGCTGGTGGTGGCGGGCGGCGTCGGCGCCAACAAGCAGCTGCGCGCCGCGCTCGACGCGCTGGCCGCCAAGGGCCGCTTCGAGGTGTTCTACCCGCCCCTGGCGCTGTGCACCGACAACGGCGCGATGATCGCCTACGCCGGCGCCATGCGCCTGAAGTACGCCCAGCCGGCCGGCGGCTACAGCGTCAAGCCGAGGTGGGATTTGGGCAGCCTGCCCGCCGCCTAGAGCCTATCCCATTAGGTGGCTACGCCTGCGCATCTTGAGCGCCGGCAGTGCTCGGAATCCTCATGTACTCCGTGTACATTCCGGTTCCTGTGCGCTGGCGGCACTCAGCCTGCTTTGGCTCGCTCACCTACTGAAATAGTCTCCACGACGATGATTTGAACCGCGCCGTCAGCGGCGCAGGAAACCCCATGATCCAACTGCAAAACCTCAGCCTGCGCCGCGGGCTGAAAGAGCTGCTCAACAACGCCAGCCTCACCCTCAACCCCGGCTACAAGGTCGGCGTGGTCGGGGCCAACGGCGCCGGCAAGTCCAGCCTGTTCGCCCTCTTGATGGGCCAGTTGCACGCCGACAGCGGCGACGCCTCGGTGCCGGCGCACTGGACCATCGCCCACGTGGCGCAGGAAACGCCAGCACTGGAGTGCTCCGCGCTCGACTACGTGCTCGACGGCGACGCCGAACTACGTCAACTGCAGCGCAAGTTGGCCGAAGCCGAACAGGCCAACGACGGCGCCGCCATCGGCCAGCTGCATGGCGAGCTCGACCACATCGACGGCTACGCCGCCCCGGCGCGTGCCGCCAAGCTGCTGACCGGCCTCGGCTTCGCCCCGGAAGCCCAGGAGCGGCCGGTGGCCAGCTTCTCCGGGGGCTGGCGCATGCGGCTGAACCTGGCGCAGGCGCTGATGTGCCGCTCCGACCTGTTGCTGCTCGACGAACCGACCAACCACCTCGACCTCGAGACCGTGCTGTGGCTGGAGGACTGGCTCAAGGCCTACCCCGGCACGCTGCTCGTCATCTCGCACGACCGCGACTTCCTCGACGCGGTGTGCGGCCAGATCGTCGAAGTGGCCAACCAGACGCTCACGCTCTACACCGGCAACTACAGCCAGTTCGAGACCATGCGCGCCGAGAAGCTGGCGCGTCAGCAGTCCGAGTTCGACAAGCAGCAGCGCCAGATCGCCCACCTCGAATCGTTCATCAACCGCTTCAAGGCCAAGGCCACCAAGGCACGCCAGGCGCAGAGCCGGGTCAAGGCGCTGGAGAAGCTGGAACGCATCGCCCCGGCGCACGTCGACTCGCCGTTCGACTTCACCTTCGCCACGCCGGCCTCCCTGCCCAACCCGCTGCTGCGGCTCGACAAGGTCGCCATCGGCTACGGCGCCACGCCGATCCTGCAGCGCGTGTCGCTGTCGGTGGAAGCCGGCAGCCGCATCGGCCTGCTGGGCGTCAACGGCGCCGGTAAATCGACCCTGGTCAAACTGCTGGCGGGCGAGTTGAAGGCGCTGGAAGGCGAAGTGATCGGGGCGCAGATGCTGAAGATCGGCTACTTCGCCCAGCACCAGCTGGAAACGCTGCGCATGGACGACACGCCGCTGCAGCACCTGGCGCGGCTGGCGCCGCAGGCGCGCGAACAGGAACTGCGCACCTTCCTCGGCGGCTTCAACTTCCGTGGCGACGCCGCCACCAGCCCGGTGGGGCCGATGTCCGGCGGCGAGAAGGCGCGCCTGGCGCTGGCGCTGATCGTGTGGGAAAAGCCCAACCTGCTGCTGCTCGACGAACCGACCAACCACCTCGACCTCGAGATGCGCCACGCCCTGACCCTGGCGCTGCAGGATTTCCCCGGCGCGCTGGTGGTGGTCTCGCACGACCGCGCCCTGCTGGAATCGACCACCGACCTGTTCTGGCTGGTCGCCGACGGCACGGTGCGGCCGTTCGACGGCGACCTGGAAGACTACCGCCAGTGGCGCCTCGAGCAGTTGGCCGAAGGCGCCAGGCCCTCCGCCGGCGACGCCCAGAGCGTCAACCGCAAGGAGCAGAAGCGCCAGGAGGCTGAAGAGCGCCAACGCCTATCGGCACTGAAGAAGCCCTTGCTTGCCAAGCTTGGCAAGCTGGAAAAGGAACTGGAAAAGCTCTCCGGCGAGAAGGCCGAGCTGGATGCCTTCCTCGCCTCGGAAGAAGCCTATCAGGACGGCAACAAGGCCAAGCTCGCCGACAGCATCAAGCGCCAGGGAGAGGTGTCAGCGCAGCTGGCCGAGGTCGAAGAGGAATGGCTGCTGCTGCAGGACGAACTGGAAGGGGTTTCGGCCAACCTGGCGTAGCGACTGGCACGCGCCGGGCACGTGGAGCTCACAGTAGTAAGCCTCTATTCCAGTAAACGAGCGGGCCAACGCAGCTTGAGTGCCGCCAGTGCACAGGAACCGAGATGGACCCGGAGTCCATGAGGATTCCTGATCGCTGAGCCGATCACTGCGTGCAAATCCATCGCTGAGCCAATCGAAGATTGGCACGCAGGGATTTGCCCAGCGATAGATCGGCACGCGGTACTGCCGGCGCTCACGATGCGAAGGCGCAGCCGCCTAATGGGATAGATTTACCCCTTGATCCAGCCGCGCTCCATGGCGTACTTCACCAGCGCCGCGACGTTCTCCGCCCCCAGCTTGCGGCGCAGGTTCAAGCGGTGCGCCTCGACGGTGCGCACGCTGATCTCCAGGCTCGCCGCCACCATCTTGTTGCTGTGCCCGGCAGCGAGCAACAACAGCACCTCGCGCTCGCGCTCGGTGAGCGGGTCCGGCTGCGGCGCCGGCTCGATCAGGGCGTGCGTCACGGCGTGGCTGTAATAGCTGCCGCCCGCCACCGCGGCCTCGATGGCGGCGATGATCTCCTGCGACGGCGCGTCCTTCAGCACGTAGCCGCGCGCGCCGGCGCGCACCGCGCTGGAAACGTATTCGGCGTTGTCGTACATGCTGAGGATCACCACCACCACGCCGGGATGGCGCTCGCGCAGCGCGGCGGTGAGCTGGATGCCGTTCATGTCGCGCATGCCGATGTCGACCAGCATGATGTCCGGGCGCAGGGTGTCGGCCAGCTCCAGCGCCTCGCGACCGCTGCCGGCCTCCCCCACCACGTCCAGACGCGGCACGCTGCTCAGACGAGCACGCAGCCCGTCGCGCACCAAGGGGTGGTCGTCCACCAGCACCAGGCGGATACGGGGCACGGCATTCGGTTGTTGCAGACTCATTTCAGACTCCAGCAGGGGCCGGCGAGGCCGGACAAGCCGCCATCTTGCCTAGGCGATGGTGCTCACGGCAACTCCCGTTTTCGTTGCACGCCGGGGGAGCCCGCCGTTACACCGGGTCCGTCGGCCTGCGCTGACGGGCACCCGCTCATACCGGCAACCGCACTTCCAGCTCGGTTTCTCCCGGACGCGAACCGAGCAGGCAACTGCCGCCCAGGTGCTCGGCGCGCTCGCGGATATTGCGCAGGCCGATGCCGCGGGTCTGGGAGCGGTCGACATTGTCGACGTCGAAGCCGCAGCCGTCGTCCCGCACCGCCATGCGCACGCCGTACCTCTCGCGGGACAGGGTCAGCGTCACGTTGCGAGCGCGGGAGTGGCGCTCGATGTTGGTAAACGCCTCCTGGGCGATGCGGAACAGTGCCACCGCCTGACGATCGTCGAGGCAGGTATCGTCCAGGGTATTGTCGAACGCCACGCGGATGCCGCTGCGGCGCTCGAATTCCGCGGAGAGCTGTCCCAGCGCCGCCGACAAGCCGAGCATGTCGAGCACCGACGGCCGCAGATCGTGCGAGATGCGCCGCACCTCGCTCAGCGCGTCGCCCAGTCCGCCCAACCCCTTTTCCACTTCGGCCAGGGCCGGCTCGCCGGCTTCCAGCTTGTGCTGCGCCAGCTCGAACTGGAACTTCACCGAGACCAAAAGCTGGCTGATGCCGTCGTGCAGCTCGCGCGACACGCGCGCCCGCTCCTGCTCCTGCGAATTCACCAGGCGCTGCGTCAGCGCCTTGAGCTTGGCGTCGGCGACGCGGTGCTCGCTGACGTTGAGCACCACCCCGCCGGCGAACACCAGCAGCACCGCCGCCCCGGCCACGGCGGCGATGCCCCACAGGGTGTCGCGCACGTTGGCCGAAGCGCGGCTGCGCAACTGGTCGGTGGCGTGCTCGATGTCGTCGATGTAGACCCCGGTGCCCAGCACCCAGCCCCAGCGCTCCAGCAGCACCACGTACCCCAGCTTCTCGGTCATCTGGTGCGACGACGGCTTCTCCCAGTCGTAGCGCTGGAACCCCGTGCCGCTGGTCGCCGCGGCCAGCAGCGAACGGATCACGTGGCGGCCGTGCGGGTCGGTCAGGTCCCACAGGTTCTTGCCGACCAGGCCCGGCTTGCGCGGATGCACCAGGTTGTTGCCGGAAAGATCGTAGACGAAGAAGTAGCCGTCCTCGCCGTAGCTGATGCCACGCAGGATGGCCTTGGCCTGCTCCTGGGTAGCGGCGTCGTTGCGGCCGGAGGCGTAGAGCGGCCCGATCGCCGTCATCGCCAGCTGGGTGTAATGCTGCAGTTCGGCCTGCTTGCTGGCGAGCAGGGTCTCTTCGATGAGCTGGGTCTGCTGCTCGGTCAGGCGCTGGCTGCGATGCACCAGCAAGCCGCCCAGCGCCAGCATCGCGAGCAGCAAGGGCAGGATGGTGAGCAGCACGACTTTGTGTTTGGTCTGCATGGCGACGGCAAGGGTGATGGAAGACCGGCAGACGGCCGCAATGCCGTGCTGCCAACGACGCATTGTAACGCCAGCCCTACTACGCGCACCCGGCAAAACAGGGCGCCCAGCCGCCTCTACGCAGAACTACGTAGATCGACTGCGGTAGTAGTGCGAATTTTCCTTTACCGCGACATGGCGAATAGTAGAGCCGTCCGCCGACCGTCCTACACCGACGTCGTCGGCACGCACACAAGAAGGCATGTCCACACACCATGCCGCCACACTGGAGAGAGACACTATGCAACGCCTTGCCGGCCACCTCGGGTGGTTTCTGGTGGCGCTTGTCGGCGCGTTCGCGCTCGGCACCGTCGCCCTGCATCGCGGCGAAACGATCAATGCGCTCTGGATCGTTGCCGCCGCGGTATCCGTCTACCTGATCGCCTACCGCTACTACAGCCGCTTCATCGCCACCAAGGTGATGCAGCTCGACCCGCGCCGCGCCACCCCGGCGGTGCGCCTGAACGACGGCCTCGACTACGTGCCGACCAACAAGAACGTGCTGTTCGGCCACCACTTCGCCGCCATCGCCGGCGCCGGTCCGCTGGTGGGCCCGGTGCTCGCCGCGCAACTGGGCTACCTGCCCGGCATGCTGTGGATCCTGGCCGGGGCGGTGTTCGCCGGCGCGGTACAGGACTTCATGGTGCTGTTCATCTCCACGCGCCGCGACGGCCGCTCGCTGGGCGACCTGATCAAGTCCGAGCTGGGCCCGATTCCCGGCGTGATCGCGCTGTTCGGCACCTTCATGATCATGGTGATCATCCTCGCCGTGCTGGCGCTGATCGTGGTCAAGGCGCTGGCCGACAGCCCGTGGGGCACCTTCACCGTGGGCGCGACCATCCCCATCGCGCTGTTCATGGGCGTGTACACCCGCTACATCCGCCCGGGCCGCATCGGCGAAATCTCGCTGATCGGCTTCGTGCTGCTGATGCTCGCCATCGTCGGCGGCGGCCAGGTGGCGTCGCATCCGGAACTGGCCAGCCTGTTCACCTTCACCGGCAAGGAACTGACCTGGATCCTGATCGGCTACGGCGCCATCGCCTCGGTGCTGCCGGTGTGGCTGCTGCTGGCTCCGCGCGACTACCTGTCCACCTTCCTCAAGGTCGGCACCATCCTCGGCCTCGCCATCGGCATCGTCATCGTCATGCCGGAACTGAAGATGCCGTCGGTCACCCGCTTCATCGACGGCAGCGGCCCGGTGTGGTCGGGCAGCGTGTTCCCCTTCCTGTTCATCACCATCGCCTGCGGCGCGGTATCGGGCTTCCACGCCCTGATCTCCTCCGGCACCACGCCGAAGCTGCTGGAAAACGAAAGCCACGCGCCGTTCATCGGCTACGGCGGCATGCTGATGGAGTCGTTCGTCGCCATCATGGCGCTGGTCGCCGCCGCCTGCATCGAGCCGGGCGTCTACTTCGCCATGAACAGCCCGGCCGCCCTGCTCGGCCACACCGCCGAATCGGCCGCGCAGGCGGTGTCGCAGTTCGGCTTCGTCATCACCCCCGAGATGCTGACCCACACCGCGCAGACGCTGGGCGAGCACACCATCATCTCGCGCGCCGGCGGCGCCCCGACGCTGGCCGTCGGCATGGCCGAAATCCTCTCCGGCGTGTTCGGCGGCAACGGCATGAAGGCGTTCTGGTACCACTTCGCCATCCTGTTCGAGGCGCTGTTCATCCTCACCGCGGTCGACGCCGGCACCCGTGCCGGACGCTTCATGCTGCAGGACCTGCTGGGCGTGTTCGTGCCGTCGTTCAAGAAGACCGACTCGCTGCCGGCCAACCTGATCGCCACCGGCCTGTGCGTGGCGGCCTGGGGTTTCTTCCTGTACCAGGGCGTGGTCGATCCGCTGGGCGGCATCAACACGCTGTGGCCGCTGTTCGGCATCTCCAACCAGATGCTGGCCGCCGTGGCGCTGATCCTCTCCACCGTGGTGCTGTTCAAGCTCAAGCGCGAGCGCTACGCCTGGGTCACCATCGTGCCGACGGCCTGGCTGCTGTATTGCACCCTGTACGCCGGCTGGCTCAAGGTGTTCGCCGACAGCCCGAAAGTGGGCTTCCTGGCACACGCCGCCAAGTACCAGAACGCCATCGTCGAAGGCAAGGTGCTGGCTCCGGCCAAGAGCATCGAGCAGATGCACCAGATCGTGTTCAACGACCGCCTGGACGCCGGGCTCGCCATCCTGTTCATCCTGGTGGTGCTGAGCGTGCTGGGCTTCGGCCTGCGCGCCTGCCTGCAGGCCTGGCGCAGCGCCCACCCGACCGCGCAGGAAACCGCGCCGGTGGTGGCCGAAGCCGGCCGCGCCTGACGGACACAGACCATGTTCGACCAGCTTGGCAAACTGGGTAAGTATCTCGGGCAGGCCGCCAACCTGATGGTGGGCCTGCCCGACTACGACACCTACGTGGAGCACATGCGTACCACCCACCCGGACCAGACGCCGATGACGTACGAGGAGTTTTTCCGGGAGCGCCAGGACGCCCGCTACGGCGGGGGGAATGGCAAGGTGGGACGCTGCTGCTGAAACCTGTCGCATTAGGCGGCTGCGCCTTGGCATCTTGAGCGCCGGCAGTACTGCGTGCCGATCTATCGCTGGGCAAATCCCTGCGTGCCAATCTTCGATTGGCTCAGCGATGGATTTGCACGCAGTGATCGGCTCAGCGATCAGGAATCCTCATGGACCATATGTCCACTCCGGTTCCTGTGCGCTGGCAGCGCCCAACCTGCTTTGGCTCGCTCGCCGACTACAACAGGTTCTAATCCTCACAGGGTGTGATACGCCCTTCTCATGGAAATACCCATGACCCATACCCCCATCCCCGTCACCCTGCTCACCGGCTTTCTCGGCGCGGGCAAGACCACCCTGCTCAACCACCTGCTGGCCGAAGCCGGCGAGCGCATCGTGGTGATCGAGAACGAGTTCGGCCCGGTCAGCATCGACAGCGAACTGTTGATCCGCGAGCGCGACGAACTGGTGGAAATGACCAACGGCTGCCTGTGCTGCACCATCCGCGGCGATCTGTCGCGCCATCTGCATTCGCTCTACCAGCGCCGCCGCGACGGCGAACTCGCCTTCACCCGCCTGGTAATCGAAACCACCGGGCTCGCCGACCCGACGCCGATCGCCCAGACCTTCTTCAGCGACGACACGTTGGCCGAAGCCTACGCCCTCGACGGCGTGCTCGCCGTGGTCGACGCCGTGCACGGCGAGCAGCAGCTGGACGAGCATCTGGTGGCGCGCAAACAGGCCGGCTTCGCCGATCGCCTCTTGATCTCCAAGACCGACCTCGTCGACGAAGCCAGCCTCGAGCGCCTCGGCGCGCGTCTTGCCGCCATCAACAGCCAGGCCGAGCAGCATCGGCTGGTCCAGGGTCGCATCGCGCCGGCGCTGGCGTTCGGCGTGCGCGGTTTCCACCTCGACGAAAACCTGCTGCGCCCGGCAACAGGCGAGCGCAACCTGAGCTTCCGCCCGGCCGCCACGCGCTCGTTCGCCGACGACATCGCCGCGCTCCATCTGGCCCACGACGGCCCGCTCGACCTGCAACGCATCAGTGCCTTCATGAACCGGCTGGTCGAGCAGCATGCCGAACAGCTGCTGCGCTACAAGGGCGTGCTGGCCATCGCCGGCGAACCGCGCCGCCTGGTGTTCCAGGGCGTGCACCGCATCACCGGTTTCGACTACGGCCGGGGATGGCAGGACGACGAAACGCCCCGCTCCGACATCGTGCTGATCGGCCAGCAACTCCCGGCCGACGCCATCCGCGCCGATTTCGCCGCCTGCCTGGCTTAACGCCCTGCCCGCTCAAGGTCGCCTCTGCCGGCGGCCTTTCTTCCGGCTCACACCAGCAATTGCAGCAGGTCGCACAGCTGGCGGTCTTCTGCCCGCGCCGAGCGGCTGCGCCGGCGGATTTCCTGCAGCAGGCAATCGACAAAGCACTGCGCCGCAGTGCTGCGCGTGGTGTCGCGCCGGCTGATCACGCCGAGCCGCCCGGTCTCGAAGCCTTCGGCCAACCTCAGCACCTGCACCCAGTCGCGCAGGGGCTCGGCCACGATCAGCGGCTCCGGGCAGTAACTCAGCATGTCGGCGTGGCGGATCAGCGACAGCAACAGGGTCAGCGAGTGAGCCCGCACCAGGCGCCGCTCGTCGATCGCCGCGCCGTGCTGCCAGAACAGGTTGCGCATGAAGGCGTCGTAGGCGCTGGGGGCGTAATTCACCACCCAATCCGCGTCCAGGAGTTCATGCAGCGAGCGGCTCCCGCCCAGCGCATGGCCCTGGCGCGCGATCACCACGCTGTTGAACAGCAGCAGATCCTCGCACTCGAACTCCGGCGCCGGCATCGCCGGAATCATCGGCCCCACCACGAAATCGAGTTCGCCGTTGCGCAGACGCGGCAGCGCCACCGCGGTCAGCCCCTCGAACAGCTCGAGGCGCACCTCGGGCATCTTTTCGCGAAAACGCCGCACCACCTCAGGCAGGAAGGTCAGCTCGATGAACGGCGTCACGCCGATGCTGAGCCGCCCCTCCGCCTGGCCGCGCAGCCGTGCCAGTTCGGCGTCGGCGCGCTGCAGCTGCCCCACCACCAGCCGCGCGTGCCCGAGCAAGGCGCTGCCATACTCGGTGAACGACACCCCACTGGCGTGACGCACCAGCAGCGGCAAGTGCTGCTCGGCCTCCAGCTCGCGCACCGCCTTGGTCACCGCCGCCTGCGACAGCCCGAGCCGCCGTGCCGCCGCCCGGATGCTGCCGCTCTCGGCGATGGCCACCAGCGCTTGCAATTGATGCAGCTTCATCCCGTTCCACCCGACAACCAAAGGTTATCAAGATAACAAAACTGGTACTCCCGGGACAGCCAGGCGCTGACTAAGATCAGTTCAGCCCATCCCCCGCCACGGCGGGCCTAGCCCGAGGAGAATGTCATGACCGACCCCGTCCTGCCCGGCATCCGCGCCATCGAGAATGAGATGATCGCGCTGCGCCACCAGATCCATGCTCACCCCGAACTCGGCTTCGAGGAGTTCGCCACCAGCGATCTCGTCGCCGAGTGCCTGAGCGCCTGGGGTTACGACGTGCATCGCGGCATCGGCGGCACCGGGATAGTCGCCACGCTGCGGCATGGCTCGGGCACCAAGCGCCTTGGCCTGCGCGCCGACATGGACGCCCTGCCCATCGCGGAAGCCACCGGCCTGCCTTACGCCAGCCGCCACCCCGGCAAGATGCACGCCTGCGGCCACGACGGCCACACCGCCACGCTGCTGGCCGCCGCCCGCTACCTGGCCGAGTCACGTCGCTTCGACGGCACGCTCAACCTGATCTTCCAGCCCGCCGAAGAAGGCCTGGCCGGGGCACGCAAGATGCTCGAGGACGGCCTGTTCGAGCGCTTTCCCTGCGACGCCGTCTTCGCCCTGCACAACATGCGAGGCGACTTTGGCCTGAAAGCCTTGTCCTGTAAGGGTTTTGAGGGAAGTTGACGTGGTAGGTGGAGGGGTTTCTACCACGGTTGCGTTTGTACCACATGAAAAACCCGGTTGTTTGCCGGGTCTATTTCTTTTGGCCTTCCAGCCACGCATCCACGTCTTCCTTTCGATACCGCACCAGCCGAGAGTCCGGCAGCTTGACGTAGGCCGGGCCGGTGCCCTTGCTGCGCCACAGCAGCAGGGTGACTCCAATCACGCGTCCAAGTTACGCTTTGGTTGGCCCACCCGGCAGGTGAGGCATCATTCATTTCTTGTTGCACGGTAACACATAGGTTACCATTAATGCATGAAAATCAAGGTCAAAGAGTATCTCCAAGAAGATGGCGCAAGCCCCTACAAAGCGTGGTTCGATGGCCTTGATGCCCAAGCTGCTACCAAGGTAGCAACAGCGAAGCTTCGTTTGGAACTTGGCAACACCTCAAGCGTAAAGTGGTTTGATGGCATAGGTGAATACGTTATCGACTGGGGGCCGGGCTATCGAATCTATCTCGCTAAGGATGGTGATACGCTCATCATCCTGTTCGGCGGTGGAACCAAGAAAGGTCAGCAGAGGGACATTGACAAGGCTAAAGAGCTACATGCTGAGTACAAGCGCAGAAAACGGGTTGTGACAGCAGAGGCTAAAAAGGCTAAACCGGGTAAACGAGAAAGGTGAACGATATGGCACTTACACGCGATTTCAAACAAACGATAGTTGAGCGCGTCGAGCGAGACCCGACGTTTGCCAAAGCATTGCTTGACGAAGCGGCAACCCTATTCTTAAACGGCGAACCGGAAACGGCGCGCCTGATTCTGCGTGACCTAGTGAATGCAACGATTGGCTTTGAGCAACTTGCCGAAGTCACAGAGAAACCGAGCAAGAGTCTGCACCGGATGTTATCGCCTAAGGGCAATCCCAGCATGGATAACCTAGCCGCGATTTTTGGCGCAGTACGTGGCCGTCTCAAGGTTGACCTTAAAGCTCAGTCAGTAGAAGTAGCTTGAACGGCTGACTGCCAGCCAAGTGTCGACGCTGCAATCGAACAATGTCGACTACAGGAATCAAAATGTTATTTAAATTCATGTAAAGCATCACCTTTCTCTAATGGCGCACAGGAGTGCCCTGCATGACTGAAAGAAAATCATTTTGCAGCCTTGTTGACAATGCCTTCGATTTTTTAGAGAAAGCTATTAGCGAATTCCCGGACTCACCTAAATATTCAGTTATCAACTTCTATACCGCAGTAGAACTCATACTCAAAGCGCGCCTCTTAAAAGAGCATTGGTCGCTCATTGTTCTCAAGCCTGAACTAGCATCCATTGAGAAATTTAATACTGGCGACTTCCAGTCAGTGGGTTTAAAAGAAACACAGCAAAGACTTAAAAACATCGCCAGAAGTGGAATATCCGATCAAGCATTTAAATCCTTTGACGATCTCGCAAAACACCGCAACAAACAAATCCATTTCTTCAATGAGCATCTTGAAAAAACAAAGGAAAGCCTCGATCAAATCGTAACTGAGCAGTCAAATGCGTGGTTTTATCTGCATCAGCTAATGACAGGTCAATGGAAAAAATATTTCAAAAAATGGTCAAAAAAAATAATCCATTTTAACGAGACAATGAAAAATCACCGCAGCTACCTGTCTGCAAAGTATGAACAACTAAAACAAGATATACGCAACAAGAAGGCAAAGGGCATTGATTTTGCTGAATGCCAACTTTGCGGTTTTGAATCTGCCCAAATAAAGGAAGTTGCGGGGAGCTACTCATTCCATGAATGTGTTGTGTGCGACCACATTGGTTCTGCCATTGAAATTGAATGCGCCTCTTGTTCAAACGAAATAATACTCAATGAGGGGTATGATCACTGCCCACATTGCGACCATTCATTCACACCAGAAGAATTAATTGGCATCTTACTAGACCACGACAGCGCCCAAATAGCCTTTCAAGATGGGGACAACTCCTTTGATCTTGGGAACTGTGCGGAGTGTGGCAGTTATCACACCGTAATCAGATACCATGATATTTATATCTGCACTTGTTGCCTTGATAGTTTTGATCAAGTTGGTCAGTGTGATTGGTGCAATGAGCTCAATACTGGCAATTTGGAATACAGCTATCAATTTGGTTGTAGTCACTGCGAGGGGTCCGAAGGATGGCACAAAGACGATTGAAAACGTCGTTGGCTGGAAATACCCATCCCTCATGGGGCGTGATTGACTATGCTGAAAGCACGCCTCGGTGTCGCCCTTCGTCCTCCAGCCCCAAACCTCCAAGGCGGCCGACACGGAGTAGCAGCGGGGCTCTTCCTACCCCGCACGCGCAAGCTCCTGACGTGCGGTTCTTTTTTGCCTATGCCGGGAAGTGAGGAGGGCGAAGGTATGAACAAATTCTGGCTGCTATTGCTGCTGGCAGGCAATGCCATCGGAGGGCCGGCCTCACTCGAAACGGGTGAGGATTTGTTGAAGCTGTGCGAAGCGGACAAGGCGGTGGCCCTAAATGACTACACGACCGGACAGTTGATCCGGTTCGGCATGTGCGTGAACTACGTGCAAGGTTTCATCGGTGGCTATTCGATAGCCAGTGGCCCGGACAGCCCTATTTGCATACCCGAAAGAGGCACCAGTCCGCAGGAAATTATCGTCAGCGCCCGCATCGTAGCCAAGAGAAAGCCCGAGTTGCCGAAACTCCGGACAGACCTTTTCTTATATTTTGTGCTGGCGGAAATCTATCCCTGCAAATCACATTAAATCCCGTTTTCGTTTCACGCTGATGTTGCGTGCCCTCTCGGCCACGGTGGGCTTGCGTTGCGGCTGGGGGCTGGGCGTGGCGCGGCCTATTTGATTTCGTGGACCCACAGCCAGATCGCGGATACCGACCTGAACGTGGCCGACATGGCGCGGCAGTACGGCGTGCTGGCGGACGATGAAGTGGTAAAGGGCTGAAAGGCGGACCACACTCCCGGCCCATGGGCCGGGTTTCTTTTGCCTATAAAGAAAGTGCGCCTGATTTCTTCTTTGCGGGGCGCGGTAGAAATTTACTGCTAAGGAATCCCAGCATGGACAGCCCCACCGTAGACTTCACTCCCCAACTTGAGCTAGACCTTGGACAGCCCGAACAGTTGGAACTGTTCGACTTACAGCAGACTGCGCCTTTTGACACCCTGCTCGGCACCGTGGCCGAAGTGGACGATTTCACGTTGCTCTGCCGCTGACTCGGGCGCTGGTGGTGGTGGTGGCTTCACAGGCTCGGGGGCTGGTGCCACATCGATGACGCGGCCTTGCGGTTCGAGCTGCTGCGCGGCTTGCGCCAGCGCGAACGCGATGCGTGATGCAGCCTGCATGTCGGTCAGGGTGTCAGCATCGATGGCGAGCTGATTGTTGATGACCACGCTCGGTTCTTCTCGTGGCGGCGCGGGCATCAAGCGGCTAAGGCATTGGCGGACGAACTCACCTTCATTGGCCGCCGCCCACGAGAGCAGCCATTTGGCACCGCCCAGCCGCTTGTAACAGTTCAGGATGTCCTTCCGCATGGCCTCGGTGACTTGCAGCTTGTTGGGGCTGCCGGGCTTCCTGCCGCCCGTCTTGGGCAGGCCGGGGGGTCTGGACATCACCCGGCCCTCGACAGCAGTGCCTGCACCAGCGGCGGCAGCGGCTGGGCCTGCTTCACAGTAGGGCGATGCGGGCGGCGGTGCTGCCATGGAACGGCTTGGGGTGGTGTCAGGCGTTTCATCATTCACTCTCCAGAGGTGTCACAGTGAACGATGGGAACGTGCCATCGGGACCATAGGCAATCTCGATCAGCAGCCCATCAGGTGGCAGCTCGACACCCTCTAACGCTTCCTGGATGAACTCGATCAGCTCGATGTCGGCGCTGTCATCGATCAGGTTCTTCATCATCAAGTCTCCCTAGTCTGGCGTATCAGGAATCGGCACCAGCCCGGTGATTTCGCCGTATCCACCGCGCTGCACCCGCCACATCGTCCGGCCATCGATGACAATGGAGCGCATCCGGCCAAGCTCATCGCGCCGGGCGGCAAGGGTGTGACGGCTGCCGTTGGCGGCGGCGATGGTGACGGCGGCGATCTTCCCGTTTGAATCGCGCTGGATCGCCACAGAAGCGAGAGAAGGCGGCTGTCGTGCTGGTGCCGGTGTAGGTGTGGCTGGCCGTGGTGCCGGTGCTGGCATGGCATTGAGGGCACGCAACACACCCGCCAGCTTGGGCGGCTGGCGTGCCGGGGCTGGTGCTGGCCGTACAGGGCCACCTTCATGAAGCCCGAGTTTCCGGGCGATCAGATCGAGCTTGTTCACGATGTACCTGCCGCAACGGTCGCGTGCAGTACCGGGTGGAATGTGCCGGACGTGCTGGTGGAAATGGAAGTCACCCGGTGCCACGTCACGGCATTCGACACCGTGTTCACATTGCACAGCAGATCACGAACCTGCATGCCGATGGCGGCGCTTGAGGCTGATCCGAAAGCGCATCCTTGAAAAAATGAAGTCGCCGTAATATCGGTCGAAGCGTGACTCGATTCGTACAGGTACATCGAGCCACCGCTGGTAGAGCTGAATCCAGCGTCCAGAATTTTTCTGGCTGGATTTGTTGAACTGTAAGCCATTTCTATTCCTCCTGTTAGCCGTCACGCAGGCCGTACAAAACTCTCAGCCTTTCTTGCATATTTGGACTGTCGTTGTACAGTTTCCTATTTTCTCTCATCGTCTTCTCGATGGCGGCGATTTCACCCGCCAAATTGTTTGGATTCACCGTTGAACCGACTGCTTCTTTGTATAAAGCCTCGACGCATTCGACAGTGTTCGCCAACAAAATACCGCCTTGCGTGACAGCCGATTCCAGAAAATCACGTTTCGCTGCTGGTAGGTTTGCAATGTGATTCCACACCACGCGCATACGTTGCGCGTATTGATCGCCCCAGCGTTGTTTCAGGATAGCCGTGGAATTTTCCAGATCGCGGGCAGCGCGTTCTTTTACGAATTTATATTCGGCATCGGTCAGGTCGTCGATGGTGACGGCCTGCTGGCGCTGGTGTTGCGGTTGTTGGGGCTGTTGCTGTCCGAGTTGATTAATCCACCACAGGCAGGCCTGCACGAATCTTTGCGGCGCATTCACCCGCGACATGGCGTTCAAAAACGAATTAACAGAATCTTGATCCGACGACGGAATCCGATAACCAGTTAGGCGGTAATTATGCTGCGGACTTGTTGGGCCAATTGGCAGCAAGGCATTTGATTTAAACCAATTTACGGCGGCGTCCACCAGCCAGCCATCAAACCTGTACTGCGCCATGTCCGACGAAAACACAGTCGTCAGTTGATTCACAGCCTGTTCGGCCTGTGACATCGAAGTACCATCAGGTAGCGGTGCGCCAAAAAAGGTTGGAGCGCTGTCGGAATATTGGTGTTCGGTGATGAAATCGGGGGCAGGCACCTGCCAAACGTCAGGCTGTAGGTCTGGCACATGCGATGGAACGAGTTCACCGCCGCCAATTGGAATCAGATCATCAGACATGGCGATATTCCCTCATGAAAGCAGCGCGACAGCGTTGATGTACCCGGTGGCCTTGGCACAAGGTCAATTCACATTCAGGTTCAGGCAGCGAGCAGTAGGCGCAGAACATGCGCTGCCGGGTGAGGTGCACCAACCGGATGTAGCGGTCGTTTCGGGAGAACCACAGCTCGATCCCGTTGACGTGCAGGCGCATTTGCATGCCCATGGCAGACAGGTGGCCGACTTCCTTGAGGGTCAGGCCGAACTCGGCAGCGAACTGTTCTGGCGAGCCTTTGAACGCCCGGTGCGGATACTCGGTCACGCGGGCGATGATTTTCTCGGCGGTGGCGTGTTCATGGGGTGTCATGGCGCTGCCTTTCATCGTCGTCAACGAGCGCCCTTAATTGCATCCAAGGGCGGCGACACTGTTCATGTAAATAGCTGGCGGGCACCGGGGCACCGTTGATGTCTTTCTCTTGCACCATCTCTAAATGAGCAAAGCCCTTGCTGTCCTGTTGGCACCAGCGACATTGACTAGGACTAGCTGGAAAATGATTCAGGCGACGACGGGCGATGGCGGGGTCCGTGGGAACGGCGAGCGTTACCAAGTGCCAAGACTTATTTGTCGATTGCCAAAGAGCTGCTTCCCAATGACTTTCCATGTCGCGCTGGAATTCAGAACGACGGAGTGAGTTTTCCAGGGTGTAGCGGTCAGGTGCGCTCGACCCCATGCTGAAGATCAGGAAATCCAGCAAGGAATCGAGGGTGCCGGTCCAGCTAATAAAATGTCGGGCCAATGCCTGCACGTGGGCCTTGATTTGGTGGTCGAGGTCGGCATTCATCGCAGGCTCGCATGGTCAACGAGAAAGGCCACAGCCTCTTCCCGACTGCTGAAGCCTTTGCCAAGTAGAACTTGGTCGCTGATTCGACGTACTGCATATAGGTCGTCAGGGCCAAGGTGGATCACTTCATGGTTAGGCGGAAGCGACCCTTGCATGACCATCAGTGCAGGCAGCGGGTGATAGTCCAGCTCGACCAAACTCGCATAGGATCGACCGGCTTCCAGTACCATAAGTCGGGCGAAGTAACTCCGGTCTTGTGCCACCACGACAATCTCATCGAACGGATGCAGATCGCCGCACACGCACGCCCAATAATCACTATCCAGTAATCGCTCGCGGGTTACGCCCTTGGCGGCGATGGCCCTGAAGACGTTGTTCACGGACTCGCGCAACTTGAAGCAATCACGAGACAGCGCCGGGGTAGCTGATTTACGAGACGGCAGTACGGTTTCAGCAGGTGCGGGAGTGGAAGTGGCCATGACTAAATCCTCGGAAGCGTTAGCATTAATCCGAGAGTAGGCCTCTACTTTCTGTGTGTTGCGGCGTTCTGGTTCAGAATGCCCTGATCCTCGGCTTCTTTCACAATGCGCTCGATAACAGTCTCGCCGGGGATGTGGATTTCGCCGTCGCCATCAAGGCTGTATTTACCATCCGGGTTTTTGTAGCCGTAGTTCTCCCTGTCGTTCTGCATCTTCACCAGCAGATAGTGCTGCCGACTTCGTGGGCGACGTAACCGAGCTGGCGCATTCAATTGCGGAAGATGCTCATGGATGGCGCGGCGCACGATGTCTTCAAGTTGTTCAGTGCGAGCTTCCCGGCCACCAGCGCCTTGTCGTTGGTCGCTGGCCATGCGGCGCAGGTGGTCGAGGCGGACCGCTTCAAGCCACGCCCTGTCAGCTTCAGGCAGCGCCGCCAAGGCCTCGATCAGTGCCGGATGCTCAGCACTAGAACCGGTAGTTATATCGATCTTTTTCATAATCACTCCAGAGCATATGCCTTTATTCGCCTCAGAAACGGCCTACAGCGCGTTATGTCACCTTCAAGCTATGGTAGGTTATCCAGCACCGCCACGACGGCGTGGCGGCCCGCTGCCATGGTCAGGCTCGATGACCAGCGGCGTGGTGCCGACGAGTTGTTGCGCCCACTGAACAGCGAGCAGCTTCTGACGTTGGTACTCGTGGTAGTCGGGCAAGGTGAACTGGCCTGTGCTGGGGATGCTGAGCACCAGCACTGCCAGCGCAAGGTTAGCCGTGCTGGCGCTGACTGAGGCGACGCATTCATGCGTCCCGATGCTGAAGTGCATTTCATGTACGTTTTCCATATCAAAAACCCCCCTTTTGTGGTCTAAAAAACCCCCCGTACCACACCGCACCAGCCCGAACTCTTGCCAGCCAAGGCTTCCAGCCGCCAATCATGCCGCTTGACCAGCGGGGGCAGTCTGGAATGGGGTGTGGAGTACCGGCAGTTAGCTGCTACTTGCCATCGGCAGGGCTGGCAGTCTGCTGTTTTTCTAAAGTCTGTATGCCCTACTAGGTTATTGATCATCGCTACCTAATAACCGGGCGAACAAGGCATTCAGCGTCTCACCGGGGCGAAGTTTTCGCTGAATGGCGTCAGCAGATTCAGGCGGCAACCAGATCACGAAAACCTTGTTGCCGAGCAACCGTTGTTTTGCACGGTACTGCCGCTGCTTTTCAGCATTGCTCGTTACCGATTTCGTTTGACGCAACTCCAGCCAACCGCTTGCCCGAAGGCGTCGGGCGTCGTCTTCGGTGAGAACGGTTTTTGCATGACTCGGATGGACTAGTTTTACCGGTTTCACATCCCCTCCTTTCAGCCGCGCGGCCTGCCTGTTGTATGCCAAATGGGGCATTCCGCCATTCCGCCACTATTCCGCCACCTATCCGCCAGTCAAAGCGGCCGAATGGCAGGTGGGGGCGGATCAATTAATCCGCCACCTAGCCTGTCTATAAGCGGCGGATTAATTAAACCCCTCTTCCCTGACCCTCTCCTGACCCGTGTGTCATAGCCCTATTCCGCCACCTGATAGCCTACGAAAAAGCGTTCTCGGTCTTTTCCCATTGGCATATCCAGATGCTGCTGGAAGCGCCCCTGCACCTTCTCAGGCGGCAAGTCCCGTTCGACCAGTTCGCCGGTCTGCAAGGCCTCATTGACCAGCGTGCGGAGCTGGTTACGTGACACGCCGATGTCGCCGTAGGCTTCAACGAGTGAGGACTTCGAGAGGTAGACGCCCGCTTGCAGCTTGCCGACGAGGTAGTGCTTGATCTTGTCCAGGCGTTCCTTGCGGTTGGCCGTCTCGCTGACCGGTTCGCCGTTGAATTCATGGAAGCGCCAGCCCTCCCGCATCATCCAGACCGGAAACGGCGGTTTGCGACCGTAGCTGTTTTTGTGAAAGTGCACTTGCAGCGCCTGATAACCCATGGTGAGCAGCGTTTTGGCCATTTCCGGCACCCTGAAATCCTTGCTCTCGCCGTCGATAACCTGCATCACCAACCGCGAGTTATCCGCCAAGGCGCTGCCGCCACGTCCGGCATACTGGTCATGGGTGCCGTTGCGGGCGACTTCCTTGCCGGTATGGTGGATCAGCCGCACGTGGGCGTTCAGCTTCCGCGACAGCCGCTTTGCGACTTGGCACATCACCGATTCGGCATCGTTCACCAGCCGCTCGCCTGCGCCGAAATAGACCAGCGGGTCGATGTTGATCATGGCCAGATTGACCCCCTTGTAACGTTCGATCAGCTCATCGACATGCGGCGTCATGATGATGTTGCCGGATTGATCCAGCTCGGCCAGCCGCACGATCCGGTCGGTGACATCCTCGACGTAAAAATTCTGCATCACCTTTTGGCGTTCGCTGGGTGTCAGGTTGAGCGCCCCCATCAACATGTACAGTCGTCGCAGAAACTCCTCCCGCTCATCTTCGCCAGTGATGAACAGCACGCCACCGGGGCGGTGTACTTTTTGCTGCCAGATGTCGCGGCCAAGGATCAGGTGGACGGCTTCGTGTATGGTCAGGGTGGTCTTGCCCACGCCTCCCGGAGCGATAAGCACGCCGTTGGTGGCGTAGATCAGATCGCCGACGATGGCTTCACGCTTTTCGGGTTCGGCGGTCAACTCAAGACAGTGCGACTTATCGGGGCCGATAAAGGCTGAGGAAGTAACCGAACCGTCTTTCGGCACGTCAGACGGCGCATAGCGGGCGACCGAATGCGCGATGGTGGCAACGTCTTTTTCATCCAGCGGCGGACTGCACCGCTTGGCGTTCACCACCAGCAGCGCCGCCAGCATCTCTTCCTCGGTCATGCCACGGTGGCGCATGGTGCCGCCCAAGCTGGTCAAGGTGACGTTGCGTGCGCCTTCGGGAATGACATCACCCGCGACAGCGCCTGTCGGCTCTTTCCGTTGGCCACCATGCAGGATGTAATCCTTGTCCAGCTTCAGGCCGTCGATCAGCTCGCCCAAGCTATAAACCAGCTCGGGAGTCCAGACCTTCAGCACGTGCCGGAAGGGTGTCTCCTGCTTGGTGTTGCTGCCGACAGGCAGGCGAACATATCGCACGGCGTTGTTGCCACTCTTGTCGTTTGGAATATGCCCCGCCTTGGCCAGTTGATCGTGCAGCCGTTTGGCTATGCCGATGTCGGTAACAGGGTCTTTCAGACGGTAGCCAGCCTGATAGTTGCCTTCGGATGTTTCCAGCAAGTAGGTGGGGTCGAGCGCCACGCTGTCGGGATCGTCCAGCACCAGAACGTGCAGGGCGGCAAACTGGTCGCGCTTCCGGCCCTCAGCACCTTCAAGGAAGGAAGCCACGGAGAAGTAGGTGTTGCGCTCGGGGAAATCCGGCATGTCACCCGGCAGGCAGGCGCGGCCTTTCCATTCTCTTGGTATGGCGGCTTTGGGGTTTGTCTCGAAGCTGGTGGTCCAACAGGTATCCGTCTGGCGAAAGATCGCCGACATGAAGGCGCTGTTACTGACTTGATTGTGTACGAAATCAAGACTAGTCTGAGTACCGGCAGTAGTATCCAGAGTCATCTCGGCCCCCTGCGCCCCTTCCCTGACGCCGGGGGCATTTTCATGGGTGCCATCCGGCACCTCGACCAGATCACGCATGGCGACCACCCTTTGCCTTGCTGGCGGCGATCTGTGTTGTGATCCGGCTGCGTTGCTCGGGGGTGCTCAGCTCGGGCAGCCCTTCCGCCAGTCTGGCCAGCAGGGCGCGGATGTCTTCGACCTTCCACATCACGCAGCGAGCGCCGAAGTGGACCGGTTGAGGGAAGCGGCCTTCCTTGACGCCTTTCAGCCACGTGGACCGGGCAAACGGCAGGACGGCGAGAACCTGACGCTCGCGCACAAAGCCCTCGGCGGGCAAGGCGGCAGGCGTCCAAGGGGCGAGCGTGGCGCTCGCGGGGGTAGAAAACGGCGTGTGGATGGATGCAGTGGACTGGCGGGGCATGGCGGCCTCCTGAACGGCAAAACGGCTGGAACCGCGAGGGGTTTCCTCGCGCTTCCAGCCGTTCGTGTTCTCAGGCCTTGCTATGCGGCTTCGACTTCCGCACCGTGCAGTCAGCACGCCATGTTCGGGATACAGCAGCCGGTTTGCCCGGTTTGGCGGTCGCCACATCGAAGCACTGCCGGTGGCGACCTCAATCTCGTCCGTGCGGTTCCCACTGGCTTAAAGAGCCGGGCGGACGATGTAAGACTAACAAGCGCTTTCCTGAAGTTCAACACGTCAGGCGGCTTGACCAAGGCGTTTGCCCTCTTCCCGCGCCACGTCGATGTAATCCGCCCACCAAACCATAAGCCGGGTGCGGTCGGCCAAGTATTTCGCCTTGTTGTAAGCCCGACGCACCTTGCTGCCGGTCAAGTGCGCGAGCTGGGCCTCAATGACATCTACCTTTTCGGCAGCGCCGGGGTTCACCCATTGTTCGTTCGCAATAGTGGAAAACAGCGACCGGAAGCCGTGGGGACTTTGTTTTCCACGATAGTCCAGTCGGTACAAGGCCGCTCTTAGCGTGCTGATGTTGATGGGCTTGTCCCAGCTCCGACCCGGCAGCACCCACTTACTGTCACCCGCGATTTCCTGCAACTCTCTCAGGATGGCGACGGCTTGCGGTGCCAATGGGACCATGTGGGCACGTCCCATCTTCATGCGGGTTTCGGGCACGACCCACATCGCGGCGTCCAGATCGTACTCTCCCCACGTCGCTTCCAGTAGTTCGCTGGCACGCACGGCGGTCAATAGCAGCAACTGCAAGGCCAACATGGTGCGCCGGTCCCCGAAGCGGTCGTAGGTATCAATGGCAGCCACCAACGCCGGTAGCTCGGCCAGTTCCACACTCGGCTGGCTGCCCTCTTCCACGGTCTTCAAGGCTTCGCCACAGCCAGCGGCCACGTTGCGGCGGCAGTACTGCTTGACGACGGCGAAGCGAAAGATTGCGTCCACCGTGCCAGCCGTCCGGTGCGCAGTGCTGATCGCTCCCCGTTTCTCGATCTTTTCCAGCGTTTCGATGATGTCGGCGGCTTCCAGCGTGGCCATCGGCTTGTCGCCAATGTCAGGGTACAAGTAGTGTTCCAACCTTCTACGAATGTCATCTTTATAACTGGCACTCCACGGCCCGGAACGCTTCAAATACCACTCTTCCGCCACGCTTCGGAACGTGTGCACGGCGTCCGCCTGCACTGCCTGTTTCTGCTGGCGGCGTTCGGCAGCCGGGTCGGCCTTGCCGGTGAGGGCGTCGCGCTTGGCCTGTGCTTCCTTGAGGCTGACAGCCGGGTACACGCCCAACGACACGAGCTGTTCCTTGCTCTTGCTCTTGCCCTCGGCCTCTACCCGGACCTGATACCTATACCGCCAGTACGCCTTGCCGTCCGGGGTCAGCCACAAATAGACCCCCCGCCCGGTGTGTATCTTGCGTATTTTCTGGCCCTCGGCCACGCCTTCCGCCACTGCCGCCTTCAGCTCGTCGCGGGTCATTATCTGCTTTGCCATGGTGTCCTCAACTCTGTGGTAACTCGCCGGGTCGTGGTGACGCTTACCACTACCGCCTACCACAGTTTTATTCTAGAACACAGTTGTCCGATGTTGTTCAGAAATGCGACAAAACGCCTTACTTGCAAGGGTTTTAGGATTACATCGGGCAACAAAGTCACTACTAACTCGGCACAACATGCCGGGCTACCCGGCGGGGCGTTTCGGCTTTCTGCCCGGCGCCTTCATGGCCTCGTCCGACACCGTCACCATCCGCATCCAGGGCTGTGGCGGCCACGGCGCCATGCCGCACCGCTCGGTCGACCCGGTGGTGGTCTGCGCCTCCCTGACCATGGCGCTGCAAAGCGTGGTGGCGCGCAACGTGCCGCCGCTGGAGATGGCCATCGTCACCGTCGGCGCCATCCGCGCCGGCGAAGCCGCCAACGTGATCCCGGACAGCGCCGAGATGCGGCTGTCGGTGCGCTCGCTCAACCCGGCGGTGCGCGACCTGCTCGAACAGCGCATCACCGCCCTGGCGCACGCGCAGGCGGAAGGCTTCGGCGCCAAGGCCGAGGTCGACTACCGGCGCGGCTACCCGGTACTGGTGAACAGCCCGGCCGAAACCGCCCTCGCCCGCGCGGTGGCGCACGACTGGCTCGGCGAAGAGGGCCTGATCGACGGCATGGTTCCCCTCACCGGCAGCGAGGACTTCGCCTTCCTGCTGCAGCAGTGCCCCGGCTGCTACCTGATCATCGGCAACGGCGACGGAGAAGGCGGCTGCATGGTGCACAACCCCGGCTACGACTTCAACGACGCCTGCCTGCCGCTGGGGGCGAGCTACTGGGTCAAGCTGGCCGAACGTTTCCTGGATTGAGAGATAGCCAACCGGATCGCCACCCGGTCGGGCGGTCCGGCCGAATAAAACAACAAGGCGACCGGGACCGTATATCACTATCTACAAAGAGAGAGAAACCATCATGTCAACCAGCCTCACCTCGCCGGCCGGGACGGCCGCTCACCGTACCGCCCCGGCGAGCCGATCGGCCAGCGCCCGCTCCATCGCCGCCATCACCCTGGGCAATGGTCTGGAGTTTTTCGATTTCACTGTCTACACCTTCTTCGCCACCCTGATCGGCCGGCTGTTCTTCCCGGTCGATACCGCTTTCGGCCAACTCATGCTGTCGCTCGCCACCTTCGGCGTCGGCTTCGCCATGCGCCCGCTGGGCGGCATCGTCATCGGCGCCTACGCCGACCGCGCCGGACGCAAGCCGGCCATGATGCTGACGCTGTGGCTGATGGCGCTGGGCTCGGCCATGTTCGTCATCACGCCGATCTATGCCCAGATCGGCCTCGCCGCGCCGGTGCTGATCGTGCTGGGACGCCTGATCCAGGGCTTTGCCATCGGCGGCGAGTTGGGCGCATCCACCTCGCTGCTACTGGAATATGCCGACGACCATTCGCGCGGCTACTACGGCAGCTGGCAGTTGTTCAGCCAGGCCCTGAGCGTGCTGCTGGGCTCGCTGTGCGGCCTCGCGCTGACCTATCTACTGCCGACGGACGCACTGGAGAGCTGGGGCTGGCGCATACCCTTCGTGCTCGGCATGCTGGTGGTGCCGATCGGCATGTACATCCGCCGTCACCTGCACGAAACCGCCGACAGCACCCACGCCGAGGAAGGGCTGGGCAGCGTGGCCGCCGTGTTCGGCCCCTTCCGCCGCGAACTCGTCGCCGGCGTGCTGCTGGTGATCGGCGGCACCGCCGCCAACTACATCATCCTCAACTACATGACCAACTACGCTGCCACCCAGCTCGGCCTGCCGCTCAAGCAGGCCATGTGGGCCGGGCTCGCCGCCGCGGCCGTCTCCATGCTGCTGGCGCCGTATGCCGGCATCCTGAGCGACCGCATCGGCCGCAAACGCGCCATCCTGCTGACGCGCATACCAATGCTAGTGCTGATCTACCCCGCCTTCATGCTGCTCAACGCCAGCCCCAACCTCGCCACCTTGCTCCTGGTGGTGGCGGGACTGTCGCTGCTCCTGATTTTCAACAGCGTGCCCTCGGTGGTGATCCTGCCGGAACTGTTCCCGCGCCGCGTACGCGCCACCGGCATGTCCCTGGTGTACTGCTTTGGCGTGTTGATCTTCGGCGGCTTCGCCCAGTTCTTCGCCACCGGCCTGATCCGCCTCACCGGCAACCCGAACGCTCCGGCGCTCTACGTCATCGGTTGCGGCCTGGTATCCCTGCTGGGCTGGGCCATGGTGCGCGAAACCGCCGGCCGGCCGCTGGAATAACCCCGCACCGGCTCTGAACGCAAGCCCCTGCCCGCAACGCCACCCGGCCCGGCGGGCTTCTTTTCCCCCGCAGTCTGTCCAAGCCCGCCAGTACCTCGCCCACGCCGCTCAGCGGCGCTCGTCGCGGTGCAATGCCCCTCCTCAACGGCCGCCTTCGCCAGCACACCATGACGTAATCCTATATTTTCATATAGCGATATTTTTTAATAATTAGCTTTAAATATTTTAATAAAAATTATATTAACAAAGAAGAAATTTGATTTAAATCAATCTTATTTGTCCCGACTTCGTAGGTTTACTCATTTGTCCTTGCAAACAACCTCCCCGCCCCCTAACCAAAGAAGACTAGGCTGACCACCTGTTGCGCCCTCCCCTCATGCTTGGCCGGAGTAAACCCGACTCATGAAAACCATCTTCCTCGTGGACGACTCGGCGACCATCTTGCTCTCCGTTTCCAATATCCTCGCCAAGGCCGGCTACGCCGTCGCGAAAGCCGGGAATGCTGGAGAGGCATTAAGCCAGTTTCAAGCCGGCATAAAGTCCGACCTATTGATCACTGATCTCAACATGCCCGGCATGAACGGCATCGAGCTGATTCAACACGTACGCAAACTGCCGAACTATCGCTTCATGCCGATCCTGTTCCTGACCACCGAGTCACAGCAATCGAAAAAGGCCGAGGCGAAAGCTGCCGGTGCTTCAGGCTGGATCGTCAAGCCGGCCTCGGCAGACGATCTGCTCAACACCATCAAGCTGGTGATGCGCTGATCATGCAGCAACGACCTTTCCTCCTATATGCCCTGGGTTCGTTCAGCGTCGTTACCGTCATGGCCGGCTTGAGCGTGTACTTCTTCAACGACGGTTTCACCACCGTCCTGTTGCCGACACTCGGCCTGTCGCAGCCCTTGGGCAATGCCATCGGGGCGGTGCTGCTGGTGAGCACGGCCAGCCTCGGCGTCTGGCTGATCCCCTTCCTGCTGTTCCGCCAGCAGCAGTACGGGTTGTCATCCCGGCTGGCACAACTGGCACAGGGGAGCGAACAGCTGAGCACGGCCAGCAACGAGGTGGCGGGAGAGCTCCTTGCGGTACCAACCTATAGTGACGTGCTGCGCAATCATCTGGGCAGCGTGGTGCAGCAGACCGAGCAAGCGGCCTACGACATTACCAACCGGCTGCAGGCCATCGATGGCGTCGTGACAAGGCTGAACGACTTTGTCACGACGAGTTCGTCGCACGCCAGCCAACTGGCACAGAACTCCGAGCAGCACATCGCCGACAACCAGCATCTGATCGGTGCGATGCGTGACTACATCGATCACCGCCTCCAGGAGGCTCGCCAGGACCAAGAGCGAACCCACCGGGTCGTCGCCGAGACACGCTCGTTGCAGTCGCTCACCCTTCTGATCAAGAACATCGCGGCACAAACGAATCTGCTGGCGCTGAATGCGGCGATCGAGGCGGCCCGAGCCGGCGAAGCCGGGCGCGGCTTCGCCGTGGTGGCCGACGAGGTCCGCAAGTTGTCGGGCGAAACCGAAAAAGCGGTGGTGGCGATCAGCCAGGGCATCATGGACGTGGGGATGACGGTCGAGGCTCAGTTGCAGCAAAAGCTGTCGACGGCCAATCTTGAACGCGAGCAAGCCACGCTTGGGCATTTCGCCGATCAGCTCGCCGGACTTGGCAACAGCTACCAGGATCTACTGCGCCATCAGACCCACGTCATCGACAGCGTGAGCAGCAGCAGCGCAGAGCTGATGCAGATGTTCATGCATGCACTGGCGAGCGTGCAGTTCCAGGACGTCACCCGTCAACAGATCGAGCATACGGCGGAAGCCCTGCATCGCCTGGATGACCACCTTGCCGTACTGGTGCGGCGGCTGCAGCAGCCGGGCGACCCCAGTGTCCAGTACAAGCCCCTCGCGCTCCATCTGGAAGCCATTTACAGCGATTACGTGATGGACCAGCAGCGCCAGGCTCATCACGCCGTCACCCACCAGCCTACGGTGGCGGCCAGCCCCAAGGTTGAATTGTTCTGAGGACTATCATGGCACCCAGCCCGGCTCCGGAGCACCAACGCCTCACCCTCCTCGACGACATGACCATCTACAACGCCACGGCACAGAAGCAGCTGCTGCTCGACGCCCTACAGGCGGGAGACGGCCTCGAGCTCGATCTTTCCGCCGTGGCCGAAATCGACACGGCCGGATTTCAGCTGTTGCTGCTGGCCAAGCGGGAAGCACGCCATCAGGACAAGCCGCTGCTGATCGTCGCGCACAGTCCGGCGGTGCGTGAGGTGGTGGACTTTTTCAACGTGGCCGCCGACTTCGGCGACCCGATGCTGATCCCCGCGCGGGAAAGCTGAATCCTGAACAGGCAACGCCCATGGACGAACTCCTGACCGTGTTCGTGACGGAAAGTCGCGAACAGTTGGCCGCGCTCGAAGCAGCGCTGCTACAGCTCGAAGCAGCTTCCGGCGACGCCGACACGCTGCATGCGATCTTTCGCGCCGCGCACACGATCAAGGGCGGTGCCGGCGTCATCGAATGCGACTACATCGTCGCCTTCACCCACGTGGTCGAAAACGTGCTCGACCAACTGCGCAATGGCGACATCGCTGTCAGCGCCGAACTCATCGCCTTGCTTTTGGCCTGCGGCGATCATATCGGCTTGCTGTTGGGCGAGTTCGAAATCCGCCGGGTTCACCCAACGGCCGAATTGCAACTGGCCGGCGATGCCTTGCTCGCACGTTTACAGCGCGACGCACGGACCGCACCGCCCGGCCTCCCCCCGGCCGGGGCATCCACCACCACCCAGCCAAGCCTGGGCCGGGACCTGTTCGAGAGCGAATGTTGGCACATCTCCTTGCGTTTCGAGCGCCATGTGCTGAAGAACGGCATGGACCCGCTGTCCTTCCTGCACTACCTCGGTACGCTGGGCACCATCGTGCACCTCGAAACCGTGGCCGATGCCATGCCGCCGGCAGATCAGATGGATGCGGAAGCCTGCTATCTCGGCTTCGAGATTCGTTTTGCCTCCTGCGCCGACAAGGCGACGATCGAGCGGGTATTCGAGTTCGTCCGCGACGATTGCACCCTGCACATCCTGCCGCCGGACAGCCGCCTGGCCGACTACATCGATCTGGTGCAGTCCCTGCCGGAAGACACGATGCGGCTGGGCGAAATCCTGGTTCGCATCGGCGCGCTCACGCAAGCGGAGCTCGATGACGGGCTGCTTATGCAGCAGCCGCCCATGGCCGGCGCAGCGCCACCCGAAGTCGTACCACTGGGAGAAATTCTGGTGCAACAGCAGGTGGTACAGCCCAAGCTGGTCGAGGCGGCCATCATCCGGCAGGCTCAGGTCAGCGACAAGAAAACCGCCGAGGCGAGGCTGATCCGCATCCAGGCCGACAAGCTCGACCGCCTGATCGACCTGGTCGGCGAGCTGGTGATTGCCAGCGCCAGCGTCAGCCTGCTTGCCAGTCGCAGCGGCCGCGCCGAGCTTCTGGAGGCGAGCTCGCTGATGATGCGCCTGGTCGAAAGCACACGCGATTCGGCATTGCAACTGCGCATGGTGCAGATTGGAGAAACCTTCAGCCGCTTCAACCGCATCGTGCGCGATGTCTCCAAAGAGCTTGGCAAGGACATCGAACTGGTCATTACCGGAGGAGAAACCGAACTCGACAAGAGCGTGGTGGAGAAGATCGGCGATCCGCTGATCCATCTGGTACGCAACGCCATCGACCACGGGATCGAACCCACCGCGCGCCGTACCGCCGCCGGCAAGCCACCCCGCGGCCGGCTGGAGCTGAACGCCTCGCATGATTCGGGCAGCATCGTCATTACCGTCAGCGACGACGGAGGCGGCCTCAACCGCGACAAAATCGTGGCGAAGGCGACCGAGCGCGGCCTGCTCCAGCCGGGCCACAACCTGAGCGAAGCGGAAATCGACAACCTAATCTTCGAGCCGGGTTTCTCCACCGCCGATCACGTCTCCAGCCTGTCCGGCCGTGGCGTCGGCATGGACGTCGTCAAGCGCAATATCCAGAGCCTGCGCGGCCACGTCGATGTCCGCTCGGCTCCCGGCGCCGGCACCCGCTTTTCCATCCGCCTGCCGCTGACCATGGCCATCATCGACGGCTTCCTGGTCGGCACGGGACAGGCCAACTACGTGGTGCCGCTCGACATGGTGGTCGAATGCCTCGAGTTGTCGCCGCAAACCAGCGATAACCATTACCTCAACCTGCGCGGCGAAGTACTGCCGTTCATCCGTCTGCACGAGCTGTTCAACCTGCCGGGCAAGCGGCCGGCGCGCGAGAACGTGGTCGTGGTGCGTACCGGCGCGCAGAAGGTCGGCATCGTCGTTGACCAACTGCTGGGCGAATTCCAGACGGTGATCAAACCGCTCGGCCATCTGTTCCAGAGCCTGCGCGGCATCGGCGGCTCGACCATCCTCGGCAGCGGCGAGGTGGCACTGATTCTTGATGTTCCCGCACTCGTCGCCATCGCGACTCGGCGCGAGTCGCGCGAAGCGGCATCCACTTCGGCCACCTGAGCCGACCACGTTAGCCTAGAAGGAAGAAGGGAGTTCGTTATGTTCGCCAACATGAAAGTGGGTGCCAAACTAAGCTTCGGCTTCGGCATCGTCATTCTGGTCATGATCACCATCTCAACCATTGGCATCGTGCGCATGGGACGCCTCAACGACGCGATCGATACCATGGCCAACGACCGTTGGCCGAAGACCGTGCTGCTGAACCAGATCGTCGACAACTCCAGCCAGACCGCCATCGCCCTGCGCAACATGATGCTGTCGACAAGCAAGGAGGATCGACAGCGGGACAAGGAGCGGGTGCTGGAATCACGCAAGGTCATCGGCGCCACGCTCGACAAGCTCGAACCGTTGATCGCCTTGCCGCGCGGCAAGGAAATGCTGGCCCAGTTGAAGGAACTGCGCATCAAATACATCGCCGGACAGGAAACGCTGATCCGCCTGGTCGAGGAGGAACGCCAGGATGAAGCGCGGGCCTTCTTGCAGAACGAGTTGCGGCCGACCCTGCGCGCCTACCAGGAACATGCGCTGAAGTTCGTCCAGTTCCAGGGCGAATTGATGGACAGCTCGGCCAAGGACGCCCAGGCGGTTTACGCCGAGGCACGCAACCTGACGCTGGCGCTCATCGCAGCGGGCATCGTCATCGCCGCCGCGGTCGGCTTCTGGATCACCCGCAATCTGATGCGACAGCTCGGCGGCGAGCCCGACCATGCCGCCGCCATTGCGCGCAAGGTGGCCGAGGGCGACCTGACCCAGCAGATCGAGCTGCGCGCCAACGACAACTCCAGCCTCCTGGCGGCGATGCGCAACATGGTCGAGCGGCTGTCGCTCACCATCGGCCAGGTGCGCTCGGCGGCCGACAACCTCTCGGCCGCCGCCGAGCAGGTCAGCGCCACCTCACAGTCGCTGTCGCAAGGCGCTGCCGAACAGGCGGCTTCCGTCGAGGAAATCTCCTCCACCCTCGAGCAGACCACCGCCACCGTGGCACAGAACACCGAAAACGCCAGGGTCACCGATGGCATGGCCGCCAAAGCGGCCAGCGAAGCCGGCCAGGGTGGCGCGGCGGTCAAGGAAACCGTCACCGCGATGCGGGCGATCGCACAGAAGATCGGCATCATCGACGACATCGCCTACCAGACCAACTTGCTGGCGCTGAACGCCGCGATCGAGGCGGCCCGTGCCGGCGAGCATGGCAAGGGCTTTGCCGTGGTTGCCGCCGAGGTACGCAAGTTGGCCGAACGCAGCCAGGTGGCGGCTCAGGAAATTGGCGAGCTGGCCGGCTCCAGCGTGAAGCTGGCCGAACACGCCGGCCAACTGCTCGACGCGATGGTGCCGTCGATCAGCAAGACCTCCGACCTGGTGCAGGAAATTGCCTCCGCCAGCCAGGAGCAGAGCGCCGGCGTGGCCCAGATCAACCAGGCCGTCGGCCAACTCAACCAGACCACCCAGCAGAGTGCGTCGTCATCCGAGGAACTGGCCGCCACGGCCGAGGAAATGGGCGCCCAAGCAGAGCAGCTGCAAGGACTGATGGCATTCTTCCGCACCGAGAGCACGGCCCGCCAACGTAGCCCTGCCCGCCACGGCGCTGCCGCCCAGGTCCATTCCCCCGTTCCGGCACGGAGCCATCCGGCGAGCAAGCCGCCCGTCCTGGCGAGCACCGAACCGGAATTCGAACATTTCTGAGGAGCCGTCATGGACCAGAGCACTGCGCTTGTCCGTCAGGACCCGCCGGCACATTCGTGGCCGCCCCCGGAGTCCAGCAATTCCTCACCTTCATGCTGAACGCCGAGGCATTTGCTGTTGGCATCCTCAACATCAAGGAGATCATCGAATACGGCCAGTTGACCGGCATCCCGTTGATGCCGGCCTTCATCCGCGGCGTGATCAATCTACGCGGTGCGGTGGTCCCGGTGATCGACCTATCGGCACGCTTCGGCGCAAGACCGACCGCAGTTGCACGTCGCACCTGCATCGTCATTGTCGAGATGCATCACCAGGTGGATGACAGCGAGGTCCAGCAGGATATCGGCATCCTGGTCGACAGCGTGAACGAGGTATTGGAGATACCCGCCGGCGAAATCGAACCGGCGCCGGCCTTCGGTGCCAACATCCGTGCCGATTTCATCCGCGGCATGGGCAAAGTGGCGGGCGGTTTCGTCATCATTCTCGATCTCGACCGTGTGCTGTCGATCACCGAGATGAGCCAGATTGCCACGCTCGCTCATCCCGGGACTGCACTGGCACCGCCCTGAAGCACAGCAGCGATACGGTTGGAAAGGATGGAGAGAACCCGGCAACGCCCAGCGATCGCCAGGCGTTGCCTTGTTCCCTCTCGGGTCACACCAGCAAATCACACACCTTGCGTCATCTCGTCGGCGATGAGACGACGGCAGCACTGTATTGAAGCCATGCCAATGAATATTGCGTGTTCTCGTTCCAGACCGAGGTGCTTATGGACAATCCCCCCCTCTCCGATCACGAGTTTGCCCTCTTCCAGCGGCTGATCCATCGCCTGGCCGGCATCAACCTGACCACCGGCAAGAAGGTGCTGCTGGCCGGTCGTCTCGCCAAACGCCTGCGCCATCACGGGCTGAGCCACTTCGACGAATACTACCGCCTGCTCGCCAGCGGCGAGCACCCGGCCGAGGTGCAGTTGATGGTCGACCTGCTAACCACCCATGAAACCTGTTTTTTCCGTGAAGCTGCTCACTTTGACTTCCTGCACGATTTCGCCGTCAGTCGGCGCGGCACAGCGTTCCGGGTATGGAGTGGCGCCTGTTCTTCCGGCGAAGAGCCTTACTCCATCGCCATGGTGCTGGCCGAAACCCTCGGCTTGTCCGCCTCCTGGGAGATCGTGGCTTCCGACATCAGCCTGCCGACACTGGAACAAGCGAAGCACGGCCACTATCCGATCGAGCGCGCCAAGAACATCCCGGATGAATTGCTGAAAACCTACTGCCTTAAAGGAGTCGGCAGCCAGACCGGAACCTTTCTGATCGGGCAGGCATTACGTGAGCGGGTTCGCTTCTGCCAGTTGAACCTGGCAGCGCTCGGCGCCAATAGCATTGGCCAGTTCGACATCATCTTCCTGCGCAATGTAATGATTTATTTCGATAGCGACACCAAGCGCAGCGTCGTGGCCAAAATGCTGCCGCATCTCAAGCGCGACGGCATGTTCATCGTCGGCCACTCCGAAACCCTGAACGGGGTGACCGACGAACTGGTTTCACTGCGCCCGACGCGGTATTGCCGGCCCGAATGCAAACGATGAAAGACTCTGTTGCGGCAGATGAAAACCAGCGCGTGACACAGCCTCCCGCAGAGGGGATGAAACGATCCACAACATGAGCCAGCACAAGACAATGAGCGAGCCAATCAAGGTAATGATCGTCGACGACTCCGCCGTGGTACGGCAAGTCGTCCGGCAGGCACTGGAACGCGAGCCAGGCATCCGTGTTATTGGAGCCGCCTCGGACCCGCTGTTCGCCCTGACGCATATGCAACGCGACTGGCCGGATGTGATCGTGCTGGACATCGAAATGCCGCGTATGGATGGCCTGACCTTTCTGAAAAAAATCATGAGCGAGCGGGCGACCCCCGTCGTGATCTGCTCGTCGCTGGCCGAAACCGGCACCGCCGCGGCGATGAATGCGCTGGCTGCCGGCGCCGTTTCGATCATCACCAAACCCAAAATGGGGGTGAAACAGTTTCTCGAAGACAGTGCCAACGACGTCATACACGCCGTCCGGGCCGCCTCTCGCGCCAATGTCAGCCGCCTGGCGTCACGCGCGCGGCCGCCATTGGCCCCCTCGCCCAAGCTATCGGCCGACGCCGTCATCAGCAGCGGGCTCGGTCGCGGGGCGAGCATGATCAGCACCACCGAACGTATCGTCGCCATCGGCACCTCCACCGGCGGCACCCAGGCACTGGAGACGGTACTGCCCCGGCTGCCTGCCACATGTCCGGGCATGGTCATCGTCCAGCACATGCCGGAGCGCTTTACCGCGATGTTTGCCGAACGCCTCAACAGCCTGTGCCAGATAGAAGTGCGCGAGGCCCGCCACGGCGACCGCGTGATGCCGGGGCGGGCCCTGATTGCCCCCGGAGGCAAGCACATGCTGCTGGCACGCAATGGCGCCCAATATACCGTTGAAATCATCGACGGACCGCTGGTTAACCGGCACCGCCCTTCGGTGGATGTCCTGTTCCGCTCATGTGCGAAGTTCGCCGGACGCAATGCCCTCGGCATGATCATGACCGGCATGGGGGATGACGGGGCACGTGGCCTCAAGGAAATGCACGAGGCCGGCGCCAGGACGATCGCCGAAGACGAATCGACCTGCGTGGTGTTTGGCATGCCCAAGGAGGCCATCGCGCTCGGCGGTGTCAGTGAGGTCGTTTCGCTGCATCGCATCGCCCCAATCATCGAACATTATGGTTACTGATATGTCACCACCGCGGGTTGAAACGGTACTGATCGTCGATGACAGCCTGGTGCAAAGGCTGCATGTGGTGGGGCTACTTCGACAGTTTGGCATACAAGGCATTCTTGAGGCCGTCGATGGCATGCAGGCACTTGAGCTGCTGGCCGGTCTCGACACGCTCCCACACCTGATCGTAGTCGACCTCGAGATGCCGGGCATGGATGGCGTCGAATTCATCCTGCAGATGATGAAGCGCAACGTCATGGCACCCCTGGTCATCTCATCGAACAGGGATCTTTCCTTGATCTGCAGCGTCGAGAATATGGCACAAGCACTGGGAATACCCATCCTAGCCGCTTGGAAAAAACCGCTGACCAAGCAACACCTTGCCGAGATATTGCACCACAGTCCGGATCGGCCGCCCCCCTCCCCTTCAGCACCAGAGACCCACAAGGAGGCCTCCAGCACCGGTGCCCACGAGCTGGCTTTGGCCATCTCCCGCCATCAACTCCTGCCTTATTATCAACCTCAAATAGACCTGAAAAGCGGCACGATCACCGGTGTGGAAGTGCTGGCACGCTGGCCCCACGCTGAAAAGGGCTTCATTCCCCCGGACCACTTCATCCCACTGGCCGAAAAGCACAGGCTGATACACGACCTGACGCTGGAGATCGCGGGCCAGGCCTTTGCCCAGGCCGCCCATTGGCGACGGAGCGGAGTACACCTGACGGTTGCCGTCAACTTGTCACCTCGGTTGCTGGATTTGCCCGATTTCGTCAGCGAGGTTGACGCCTTGTTGCAGCAGTATCAGCTACCCGCAGCACAAGTGATCTGGGAGGTCACCGAAAGCTCCCTGGCTGCCGACCTTGGCATAGCACTGGCCAATCTGGCACGACTGCGCCTGAAGGGGTTCGGCCTGTCCATCGACGACTATGGCACCGGCTTTTCGTCAATGCAGCAGCTCTCGCGCATCCCCTTCACCGAACTCAAGATCGACCGCTCTTTCGTGCATCGCGCCCACCAGCGCGAGCACCTGCGGGTCATTCTGCAGTCCGCCCTGGACATGGCTCACAAGATGAGCCTGGTTACGGTGGCAGAAGGCATAGAAACGCTCGAGGACTGGAAATTGCTGCGGGAGTTTGGATGTAACCTGGCGCAGGGCTACTTTATTGCCAAGCCCATGCCCAGCGAAACTTTCACCGGCTGGGTAAAAACACAAAACACGCGACGCCATGGTCGGCGTGGCAGCTGAACCCGTATTGTCTGTCGGACCAGCCGCCCCAGCCGGTTGCGCCGCGAGCGTAATTCGATGGGTTTGCCCCTGGGTCTCAGGGCACCAAACCGTCCTTAGCTTGAAGCTGCCAGAACAGGCGGCACACCCTTTCAAAGCAAGCCGAATAGACCTCGTTCATCTTGCCAAATTCTATCCATGCCCTCCTGAGGAACATCAAGCGGAGGTCATGATGCGGACCCGCTGAAACCAGAGTCTTTTCCAGCGCTCCACCTTCTCGCTGGCGGTCAGCGCCTTCGGCGAAACCGGAATGCTCTCGCCAAAGCGCACAACACCATCGATAGCCCGGCTGTTTACGACAGCGAAACTCCGCCGCTCGCCTTGGTCATCTTGATAATGAATGGCAACCAGCACACCACATGCCGTGCACACCAGACAATCCGCGATCCCCGCACCTTGGCGATATCGCGTCACCATGTGCTCGTCTTGCAGACGAATGAGCAGCGAACCATCCGGGTCAGCCACATACGCCGCGCCGTGCTTATGGCAAAAATCGCAGTCGCATGCCCGCGGGCGATAGGTTGCCGGGGCATGGGGAAGCGTCATTTCGAAGTGGATATTTCCGCAATGACACCCGCCGTTCAGTCTGTGCATGACAACTCCCCCGATGCCTGAATCAAAGACAACATCCTGACAGACATCCATTCCCATGTCCCTGCCGCCCCCGACCTGCTTTGTTCCTTGCCGACGGTGGCTATTGCTCTACCCCTGAAACACCCTGCGGGCCGGTCCTCGACATGGAGATCGGTCTTCAAGAGGAGGAGCTCATCATAGCCCCCCACTGTCGCCGCAAAATTTTGCCTAGCCAGGAAAAATGTTCACCAATCATAGGCACAATATATCGAGAGGGGCGATATGGCTGTGCCAAAGCAGACGAAAAAGCCCTCTCGGGACAAAAATCGCCCCAGTGTTTATATTGGTTACTTTGATTGCAAACAACATGCCAAGGAAACCATGACCGATCTTTCCGCCTTTCCCATCACGAAGAAGTGGCCCGCGCGCCATCCCGACCGTATCCAACTCTATTCATTACCGACACCCAACGGCGTCAAGGTATCGATCATGCTGGAAGAAACCGGCCTGGCTTACGAGCCGCATCTCGTAAGCTTCGAAACCAACGACCAGATGTCGCCGGAGTTCCTGTCGCTCAATCCGAACAACAAGATTCCGGCAATCATCGATCCGAACGGTCCGGGTGGAAAGCCGCTGCCGCTGTTCGAATCCGGCGCGATTCTCGTCCATCTTGCCGACAAGGCGGGGAAATTCATGCCGCAGGATCCGGCGGGCCGCTACGAGACGCTGCAATGGCTGATGTTCCAGATGGGCGGCATCGGCCCGATGTTTGGACAGGTGGGGTTCTTCAACAAGTTCGCCGGCAGGGAGTACGAAGACAAGCGACCGCGCGACCGCTACATTGCCGAGTCCAGACGCTTGCTTGGCGTACTCAACCAGAGACTCGCCGACCGCAAGTGGATCATGGGAGAGGCCTACACGATTGCCGACATAGCGACCTTCCCCTGGGTGCGCAACCTGATCGGTTACTACGAGGCCGGTGAACTGGTGGGGATTGCGGATTTTCCGCATGTCACACGCGCGTTGGATCAATTCCTTGCACGCTCCGCCGTGGCAAGAGGACTGACCATTCCCAGCCGAAACGCAGCTCCTGTGTAAGACCGTACGAAAGCCTCATCAAGCTATCCACAGCCATCGCTGAATAACCCTGTGGATAAACCATGAATAACCCGAAAAACCCTTTTCGGGTTAGCCACTTGCCGTTACCGCCCAAAAAACCGTCAAAATCCTGCAAGATTTCCCCACAAACTCACAACCCGGCTGAATAGTGCCGTGGACAGTCTGTGGAAAACAGCAACAAGATATTGTTACAAAAGAGGAAAATCAAGCCGGTTAAAAAATAGGCAAAAGCGTGTTACACCAACGAAATCCCTCGTGACATACGCGCCCTCTTCGGCAAGGTTTTACAGCAATTTACCCGGGTTCATCACCCCGTTCGGATCGAACACTGCCTTGATGGCACGCATCAGCGCGATCTCCTCGACACTGCGCGTCACATCCAGATAATCGCGCTTCAAGAGGCCGACGCCGTGTTCGGCCGACATGCTGCCGCCGAATTCCCCCACCAGGGAGAAAACGTGTTCGTTGACCTGCTCGCAGGCGCGGCGGAAGTCGTCCAGTTCCAGCTCGTCGGGCTTCAGGATATTGATGTGCAGGTTGCCGTCGCCGATATGGCCATACCACAGCACCTCGAAATCCGGGTATTCGCGCGACAGGATGGCATCGAGCCGTTCGACGAAGGCCGGCACCCGGCTCACCGTTACCGCGATGTCGTTCTTGTAAGGCTTGTAGGGGGTGATCGACTCGCTGATGTCCTCGCGCAGCCGCCACAGCTCCTTGGCCTGCTGCTCGGACTGCGACAGCACCCCGTCCACCAGCCAGCCCTGCTCGGCGCACGCCTCAAACACGGCCAGGACCACCTCCTCGGCATCGGCGGCCAGTTTCTCGAACTCTAGCAGCACGTAGTAGTCGGCTTCGCCCTCGAACGGCCGCTTCACGTGGCCGCGCGCCAGGACGTGGCGCATCGCTTTTTCCGAGAAAAACTCGAAGGCGTTGAGATCGAGCCGTTCGCGGAAGGCGTGAAACAGCTTCATGATGTCGGTCAACTGCGGCACCGCCAACACCATTACCCCCAGCTCGGCCGGCTGACGAGCCAGCTTCAGGGTGGCATCGACGATGAAGCCGAGCGTCCCTTCCGAGCCGACGAAGAGGTGGCGCAGGTCGTAGCCGGTATTGTTCTTGGCGAGCCCATTATTCAGCCGCAGCACTTCACCTTTGCCGGTGACCACGGTCAGCCCCGCCACCCACTCGCGCGTCATTCCGTAGCGCACCACCTTGATACCGCCTGCGTTGGTGGCGATGTTGCCGCCGATCTGACTCGATCCGCGCGAGGCGAAGTCCACCGGGTAGTAGAGCCCATTTTCGGCAGCGAACTGCTGCAGTGCCTCGGTGATGACGCCGGCCTGGCAGCGCACGGTGCGCGCGACCGGATCGAAGTCGCTGATGGCCTTCATGCGGTCGAACGACACCACCACCTCGCCCTGCCGGGCCACGGCCCCGCCAGACAATCCGGTACGGCCGCCGGAGGGCACCAGCGCCACCTGCTCACGGTTGGCCCACTGCACGACGGCAACGACCTCGTCCACGGTTTGCGGGAACACCACGGCGGACGGCGCGGGCTGGTAGTAGCGGGTCCAGTCCAGCCCGTAGCGGGCCAGAGAATCGGCATCGGTGGCAACGCGGTCGGCACTGAACATGGCATGCAGCTCGGCAAGCAGGCGGGGAGCGATCATCGGCAACTCTCTGGTCAAGACGGAAAATCCGGAGTAATAATGAATAATACTTGAGTTTTTTGGTCAACAACGGAACCCGGCATGCAAAACCTTTCGCTCGCCAAGGACAAGATCAAGATACTGCTTCTGGAGGGAGTCCACCAGACGGCAGTCGACAGCTTCCGTCAGGACGGTTACAGCCAGATCGACTATCACAAGAAGGCACTGGCCCCGGAAGAACTGCTCGAACGCATCGCCGACGCCCATATCATCGGCATCCGCTCGCGCAGCCAGCTGACCGACGAGGTCTTCGCCGCCGCCAACAAGCTGATGGCGGTCGGCTGTTTCTGCATCGGCACCAACCAGGTCGACCTCAAGGCCGCCGCCCGCCACGGCATCCCCGTATTCAACGCGCCGTTCTCCAATACCCGTTCCGTCGCCGAACTGGTGATTGCCGAAGCGATCATGCTGATGCGCGGCATCCCGGAGAAAAGCACGCTGGCCCATCGCGGCGGCTGGTTGAAATCGGCCGACAACAGCTACGAGGTGCGCGGCAAGACGCTGGGCATCGTCGGCTATGGCCACATCGGTACCCAGGTCGGCATCCTCGCCGAATCCCTCGGCATGAAGGTGGCGTTCTACGACACGGAGAACAAGCTACCGCTAGGGAACGCCCACCAAGTCGCAACGCTCAAGGAACTACTCGGCCAGGCCGACGTGGTCACGCTGCACGTACCGGAAACGCCTGACACCCAGGACATGATTGGCGCCACGGAACTGGCTGCGATGAAGCCCGGCGCCCACCTGCTCAACGCCTCGCGCGGTACCGTGGTGGACATTGAAGCGTTGGCCGAAGCGCTGCGCCGCAAGCACCTGCACGGCGCCGCTATCGACGTCTTTCCTGTCGAGCCCGAGGGCAACGGCGAGGCGTTCAGCTCGCCGCTATGCGAGTTCGACAACGTGATCCTGACGCCGCACATCGGCGGCAGCACGCTGGAGGCACAGGCCAACATCGGCGGCGAAGTGGCCGCCAAGCTGATCAAGTACTCCAACAACGGCTCGACGCTGACCGCGGTGAACTTCCCGGAGGTCTCGCTACCCGAGCATCGCGGCAAATGTCGGCTGCTGCACATCCACAAGAACCAGCCCGGCGTATTGGCTCGCATCAACGACGAGTTTTCGCGCGCCGGCATAAACATCGCCGGCCAGTACCTGCAGACCAACGAGGAGATCGGCTACGTGGTGATCGAGATCGACAGCGCCGCCAGCCAGACCGCGCTGGAGACCCTGCAGCGCATTGAGGGCACCCTGCGCTGCCGCGTGCTGTACTAAGCACTCCTCCGCCAAAGCCCCCCTCCGGAAAAAGCAAAACCCCGCCAACCGGCGGGGTTTTTAGTTCGAGCGGACAACCGCGCGAAAGGATCAGGCGACCGCGGGTTCCTTCATCAGGATCGAGATCAGCGAGGCCACCTTGGCCTTGAGCTCGCGGCGATCGACGATCATGTCGATGGCGCCCTTCTCCAGCAGAAACTCGGAACGCTGGAAGCCTTCCGGCAGGGTCTCGCGCACGGTCTGCTCGATGACACGCGGACCGGCAAAACCGATCAGCGCACCCGGCTCACCGATCACCACGTCGCCGAGGAAGGCGAACGAAGCCGAAACGCCGCCCATGGTCGGGTCGGTCAGGATCGAGATGAACGGCAGCTTGTGGTCGGTCAGCAATTGCAGCGCGGCACTGGTCTTGGCCATCTGCATCAGCGAGCTCAGGCCTTCCTGCATGCGCGCGCCACCCGAGGCGGAAACGCAGATGAACGGCGCCTTGGCTTCCACCGCAGCTTGTACGCCGCGCACGAAACGCTCCCCCACCACCGAGCCCATCGAACCACCGATGAACTTGAATTCGAACGACGCCACCACGGCCGGCAGCGTCAGGATGCTGCCCTGCATGACCACCAGGGCGTCGTCTTCGCCGGTGGCGTTCTGCGCCGCCACCAGACGATCGGGGTAACGCTTGCCGTCCTTGAACTTCAGGATATCAACCGGTTTGACTTCGGCACCGATCTCGCGGCGGCCTTCGGCATCCAGCAACATACCCAGGCGATCCCGTGCAGAGACCGCGTGATGATGGTTACACTTCGGGCAAACCTGCAGATTGCTTTCCAAGTCGGTGTAATACAGCACCGCTTCACAGGCCGGGCACTTGCTCCACAGCCCCTCCGGTACCGCCGAGGACTTTTCGGCGCGATTCTCGCGCTTGATCTTCGGCGGCAGGAGTTTATTCAACCAGCTCATGCTGACTCCTTGCTCATTCGCTCCGGCAACAACAGGTTGGCCGAAGCATGATTGCCCCGCGGCACGAAACCGCGGGGACATGTACTAACTAATGGCGGCCTTCAGTTCGGCGACCAGGGGGGTCAACCGCTCGCGAGCGGTCTCGGGCGTTGCCGCCTCGATTTCCTGGACCAGACGGCTTCCCACCACGACAGCATCGGCCGTGACGGCAATGGCACGCGCGGTTGCACCGTCGCGAATACCGAAGCCGACACCGATAGGCACATGAATGTATTGTCTAAGGGCGGCAATTTTACGCGCTACGTCGTCAATGTCCAGATTTCCAGCACCGGTCACGCCTTTCAGTGACACATAGTAAACATAGCCGCGCGCATGACGAGCGATCTCGGCCACCCGCTGGAGCGGTGTGGTCGGCGCCAACAGGAAGATCGGGTCGATACTTTCCTGTTGCAGCGCCGTGGCCAGTTCCTCCGCCTCTTCCGGCGGGCAATCGACCGTCAACATACCGTCCACCCCGGCGGCGGCGGCACGCTTGGCAAATTCAGCATAGCCCATGGCACACAGCGGATTCAGGTAACCCATCAGCACCACCGGCGTGGCGCTGTTGGTCTTGCGGAACTCGGCGACCATGTCGAGCACATGGCGCAGGCCGACCTTGTGTGCCAGCGCGCGCTCGGAGGCTCTTTGAATCACCGGCCCGTCGGCCATCGGGTCGGAAAACGGCACCCCCAGCTCGATGATGTCGGCACCGCCCTCGACCAGGCCATGCATCAGGCTCACGGTCAGATCCGGATGAGGATCACCCGCGGTAATGAACGGAATCAGGGCCTTCTTGCCGGCCAGTGCGGCAAAACATGCTGCAATACGTGACATGCTTACTCCTGCTTACAAGGTCAGGCCGGACAGGCTGGCCACGGTATTGATGTCCTTGTCGCCGCGACCGGACAGGTTGACCAGAATGACCTGATCCTTGCTCATGGTCGGCGCGGTCTTGGCCGCCCAGGCCAGGGCGTGGCTGGACTCGAGCGCCGGGATGATACCCTCGTAGCGGCACAGGTCGTGGAATGCCTTGAGCGCCTCGTCGTCATTGATCGCGGTGTATTCGGCGCGACCGATATCCTTGAGGTAGCTGTGTTCCGGACCTACCCCCGGGTAGTCCAGGCCGGCGGACACCGAGTGCGTCTCGATGATCTGACCGTCTTCATCCTGCATCAGGTAACTCTTGAAGCCGTGCAGCACGCCCGGCTTGCCGATGGACAGCGGTGCGGCATGGCGACCGGTCTCGACACCGTCCCCACCCGCCTCGACACCAACCATGCGCACGCCGTCGACGCCGATGTACGGATAGAACAGGCCAATGGCGTTGGAACCGCCACCGACACACGCCACCACCACGTCCGGCTGGCGACCGATCATTTCCGGCATCTGCACCTTGCATTCCTCGCCGATCACGGTCTGGAAGTCGCGCACCAGCATCGGGTAGGGATGCGGACCGGCGGCAGTACCCAGGATGTAGAACGTGCTGTCGACGTTGGTCACCCAGTCGCGCATCGCTTCGTTGAGCGCATCCTTGAGCGTCTTGGAGCCGGATTCGACCGGCACCACGGTGGCGCCCAGCAGCTTCATGCGGTACACGTTGGGCGACTGGCGCTTGACGTCTTCCGCCCCCATGTACACCACGCATTCGAGGCCATAACGGGCGGCCACGGTGGCCGACGCCACGCCGTGCTGGCCGGCGCCGGTCTCGGCGATCACGCGCTTCTTGCCCATGCGCCGGGCCAGCAATGCCTGGCCGATGGTGTTGTTGACCTTGTGCGCGCCGGTGTGATTCAGGTCTTCGCGCTTGAGATAGATCTGCGCCCCGCCCAGCAGTTCGGACCAGCGTTTGGCGTGGTAGATCGGCGAAGGGCGGCCGACATAATGCTTCAGTTCGTAATGAAACTCTTCCCAGAACGCCGGGTCAGCCTTGGCGCGTGCGTATTCTTCGTTGAGTTCAGCCAATGCCGCCATCAGCGTTTCGGCGACGTAGATGCCACCATACGGACCGAAATGGCCGCGGACATCCGGAAAATCATACCGATCCATGCCTTGCTCCTGATATGAATGCCGCCATCTTGGCCGCATCCTTGATTCCTTTTCCTTGCTCCACCCCGCTCGACACATCCACGGCGGCGGGTTGAACCTTTGTCACAGCATCCTGCACGTTGTCCGGCGTCAACCCCCCGGACAGGATCAGCGGCAACGGCAGATCCGCTGGCAGCAGCGTCCAGTCAAACACCGCGCCGGTACCGCCATGAGCGCCCTCAACGAAGGCGTCGGCCAGCAAACCACGCGCATCGTGATAGGCCGCCGCCCATTCTAGCAAATCCACCCCCGGCCTGACCCGCACAGCCTTGAGATAGGGCCGGGAGAACGAGCGGCAAAACTCGGGAGACTCCTCGCCGTGGAACTGCAGAATGTCTACCGGGCAGGCGTCGAGAACACGGCGCACGAAAGCTTCGTCAGGATTAACGAACAGGGCCACCACACTGACGAAAGGCGGCAGCTCCCGCACGATGGTTCGCGCCTGCTCCAACGAGACGTTGCGCGGGCTTTTCTCGTAAAACACTAGGCCGATGGCGTCGGCGCCCAAACGGGCCGCTTCGACCCCGTCTTCCGGCCGGGTGATGCCGCAAATTTTTACTCGGGGACGCATCTCATCTCCACAATGTCAGCCGGGCGGGGTCGCTCGCCGCCGTCACGCCAAACGACTCGGGGTACCCTACTCCGGTCAGATACAGGCCATCCGGCATGAAGGTAGGGGGGGCGTGACGACGGTCCCGAGCCGACAACAGATCGACCATGTCCTCCGGACTGAGCGTCCCCTTGCCGATATACACCAGTGCCCCGACGATGTTGCGTACCATGTGATGCAGAAAGGCATCCGCCAGCAGGTCGAAGCGGATGAAACCGTCCGCCTCGTGAATATCCAGCCGCTGCAGGTGTTTGACCGGCGACTTGGCCTGGCATTCGGCAGCCCGGAAGCTGGAAAAATCATGCCGTCCCAACAGATGAGCAGCCGCTTCCCGCATCGCCGCCACATCCAGCGGCTGGTGATACCAGCCTACCTTGCCCGCCAGGAGGCAGCTGCGCACCGGGTGGGTCAGCAGGAAATAACTGTAGGAGCGGGAAAAGGCCGAGAAGCGCGCATGGAACTCCTCGTCCACCTGCTTGGCCCAGACCACGGCGATGTCCGCCGGCAGATGGCTGTTGACGCCACGCACCCAGGCATTCTCCGGACGCTCGGCCTCCACATCGAAATGCACCACCTGCATCAGGGCATGGACTCCGGCATCGGTCCGGCCGGCGGCCACCGTATTTATCGGCGCGCAGGCGATGTGCGACAAGGCCAGATTCAGTTTGTCCTGCACGGTATTGCCGTGCGGCTGGCTTTGCCAGCCCGCAAACGCCCTGCCGTCGTACTCGACCCCCAACGCCACTCTCATGCAACCGCCTTCATGACCGCTCCCAGACCCACCGCCAACGACACCAGGACCACGTTATCGGATGCCCTCCAGCGGTAAACCCTCAACTGTACCCCATCCGGCGCAGGTAACGCCATGGCTTCGGCCATGAGGGAGCGCCAGGCACTTCGCGTGCGCGGCCGCGTCGCCGCCAGCAACTGCTCGGCATAGGAAAGGGTCAAGCACAGGCGCAAGGCAAAACGCTCCGATGACAGGCCCACCCAGTGCAAGGGACGTAGGAGGAACAGCAGGCCAGCCAGCACCCCATCCCGTCCCACCGCCAACCAGATACCACGAATCAGCCACACCAGAATGAGCAGCCGCAAGACATGACGCGCTCCTTCGGCCAACCCCTCACGCGTCGGCGCCCAGGCAGCATCGAACAAGGCATCGCCCGGCACCGACCACCCCATGGTCAACCACAACGTCAGCAACAGCCAGCGCATCCGGCGCAGCGACTGCCCTACCCCCGTCCGCTCTTGCACGTTGAGCAGCACCGCGGCGACCACGGCCAAGAACGACAACGGCACCAGGGGTAGAAACTGCACCACCAGTGCCGCCATCAGCCAACACAGCAAGATTGCCGCGGGATGGAACGTCTCAGTCAGATCAAGCCGAATCTTCAGACTCCTTCAACAAGGCCTTGGCCGCCTCAGTATCCCCCATCTCCATGTACAGCCGCGCCAGTTCCTGTTTGTCCGAAGCCGATTGAGGTACCTCGGCGGCCAAGGGAACCTCAGCAGCAAGGGAGGCCTGGGTCGGCACGGCCGATCCATCCCCTAGCACGACGGGGGGAACCGCCGCTCGTGCCTCCGCACCAGCCGCCGGAATAGACACTGCGGCCGGCACCGCGACACCTTCGGCGCGCGCAAGCGGCTCCATGTCAAATAACGGATTGCCCGGCAGGGTTACCCGCCCCAGCTCACAGACACGCTGCCACAAGGTACTATCCTTGCCAAACACGCCTTTCGCTGCCGTCGCCTCGAGGATGAAGGGCTGTTTGTCCGGCAGGGCGGACAAGGCTTCCAGCAATTTAAACCGTACATCCTGCCGCATCGGCTCCCGCACCAGCCCTTCTCGCAGCAAGGCCAAGGCCTGATCGGTACGGCCATAAGCAAGATAGACCTCCGCCTCGGCCACCAGGTCGACCGGGCTCAAGTCGATTCCCCCACCCTGCTTGCCGCCCGCCATCAAGGTGGTGAGCGGCCCCATCGTCAGCAGGGACGGATTGGCACCAACGCTCAACGCCGTTGCAAGGCCGTTCGCACTGCCGGCTTGCCGATTCCGGCGTCGCCGCAACCACCACCACCCCCCGCCCAGCAATGCCACGCCCGCAGCACCGGCACTATAGAGATAAGGAGAATTGTCGCCCAATGCCTTGCCCAGGCTCTCCATCGCGCCGGGCTCAGTACCGGCAGCGTTTCCGACCGGCGCGGTCTTGGTTGTAGGCGCCTTGAGCTGGGCAGAATGGGCTGCCTCTTGCTGCAAGGCATTCAGCCGTTGCTGCAGCGCCTGAAGGCGCTGCTCCGCCACCGCGAGCAGTTGGTCCTGCTGCTGAAGCCGGCGTTTCAACTGCTCCTCCCTCTGCACCTCCTTGCTGGGCTGTATAACCTTATCGCCGACCACAGGCACGACCGCAGCCGCAGCTGGAGCGACCACAGGGGCAGTTGCTGGCACGGGAGCAGCAAGCTGCGCTGGAGCAGCAGAAGACTCTTTCACGGTTGCCTTATTGCCACCCGGTGGCGCCTCGGCAATGCGCCAATTTGCCGGATAGGCCAGTTGCGCTCCGGCTTTCAGCCTGTCGACATCGCCGGCGATAAAGGCTTGCGGATTGGCGGCATGCAGCCGGCGAATCACCTGCTCCACCGAGCCCGCGCCCTCGGTGCGCTGCGCGATAGCCCCGAGCGTGTCCCCGCGCCCGACCCGATAGACCTTGGTCTTTGCCGCATCACGAACCACGCCGGCAGCCTCTCCCCGAGAAGAACGGACAATCTGACGGGCAGTTTCAGGGGGGTCGAACAACAGCGAATAGCTTCTTGCCAGTTTAAGGGTGCCGACTCCGACCTCGAGCCGCAGCGAGAGCACGGGTTCTTCGACGATTTGAGAGGAGAAAAGCCGCAGCATCGTCTTACCGCTCGCTGACTTGACAAACTCGTAGCCTATCGACGCTAGCAAATGGGCCTGCTGTGCCCCCACCGCACCACTGGGCAGCACCACGGCAGAGAGCTGCTTGTGCTCGGCATGAAGCCGCCCCAGCACCTCCACTTCGGCAAGCAAGGGCTCGCCAATAAAGGACTGCACCTTGAGTTCACCAAGTCCCAGCGGTGTTAGCCGGGCATGATGATCGGCAGTGACAGCGGCTTTCTTGCCTTCGTCATCAGGCAGGGGGTGACGTTTTGGGTGGCGTGGCCCATCGCGGCGGTAATCCACATCGAATTCGCGCACCAGGCGCCCGGCAGGCCAGCTGATTTCCACGGCAAAATGCAGCGTGGGCTCATCGAAATTGGCTGGGCCGGCAACACGTACTTTCGAGAGCGTTCCATCGACCTGCTGCACCAGAGAGAACTGGAGCTTGCCGGCTGATGGCGTGTACGGGGAGATCAGAGGGTAGTGATTGCGGTCGGCTAGTCCAATCGACGCGTTGGCGCCAACGGCTTCATCGACCAGGGGAATTTCCGCCTCAAAAGGCTCCCCGTCCGAGGACAGCACCTTGATCGGCCCCAACCCAGCATGGGCCTGCACCGCGACCCCCAAAGAAGACAGCAAAGCGGCAATCGCCGTCATTCTGATGACAGAGTCCATTCTGTTCATTCCCTGTCTAGCAAGCCTCCGGTGGAGCCGAAACGAACCAGCCCTCGAAGGAGGGCCGGAGTTTCACGATCAAGAACCTATCTTGGCCAGCAATTGTTCCGCCTCCGCCTTCAGCCCGCCCTGGGCTTCGGAAAGCAGATCTTCCAGCACTTCCTTGGCGCCGTCCTTATCCCCCATATCCAGATAAACCTTGGCCAGATCGAGTTTGGTGGACAAAGGATCGTCATTGACCGACAAGCCCTCCAGCGAGGCGGCCTCCGGTGCCGACTCAGCCCCCAGCATACCTTCGTAGAGGGCGTCAAAACCGGCCGAACCTGTCTCTTCGAGCCCCAGATCGGGAGCCGTATCGGCTTTACCCTGCTGCCCAGCCTCGCCGGACGGCTCGCTCAACATCGAATCGAGATTGAAGTCGAAATCGAGCAGATTTTCCTGCATCGCCTCCGAGGCTGCCGGGTCACCCTGTGTGGCGCCCGCCTCCGGCTTCTTGGCAGAGAGGTCAAAAGCGGCATCCAGGTCGAAATCGAGCATATTCCCCGGATTGGCCTCCTCCGCAAGCCCGGAGGGTGGTGCTTCGGCAAACAGAGCGGCGCGCAACGGGTCGTCGCTTTCGGCCAGACTGGATTGTGTAACAGGAGCGCTCGGTGCCTTTGCTGGCTCGCGGGGAGCAGCGGCGTTTTCTGCCGGCATCGGCGGGGAAGCAGGGGCCGAGGGCTGCCCGAACAGTTCGTGATCAAGGTCAATCGCCGCCGCCGGCGCCGCAATCTGGGCGCTCGCCCCCAGGGCAGAGTCAAGCAGCTGATACAGTGGATTACCCGGATCGAGTACCGCCCCCATCGCCGCCGCCTTGGCCCAATGCGGGCCCTTGCCGTCGAATGCCGCATACAGTTCGCGCGCGAGAGACTCAAAGCCTTCCTTGTCCTGCCGCCCGGCGTGGATTTCCATCAATTTCAAACGTACTTCGTGGCGTGACGGATCGCGGCTCAGCGCATCTTTGAGAATCTCCTCGGCCTGCGCATCCCTACCGTAGGCGATATACACCTCCGCCTCGGCAATCGGATCAACCTCGGCCGTGTCGATAGCCCCCACCGACTGCGTGAAGTTGGCCATGAAAGAATGGCCTCCGCCGATGGCCGACGCCCCACCCTGGAGGTTGATGTTGGAGCTGGCTCCACTACCTAGAACGGCGCCGGCATTGCCGGACGAAAGCTTGAGCGCAGAAGACAAGGACGGGGCCTGACGGCGGCGGCGCGCCACCACCACTCCCAAGGCTGCCAACAGCGCGACGGCGGCGCCACCACCGACCAGAGGCAGATTGTCAACCAGCGAATCGACCCACGACGGCCCAGCCGCCGCATCCCCAGCCTTGGCGCCGCCACCGGCCGCCGGCTTGGCAACTTCATGGCTGTTCTGCAACGCCTTGATTTGAGCCTCGAGTGTAGCAATGCGCTTTTCGGCATCTTTCAATGCCTGCTCGCGGCTAGCCACTTGCTGCTCTACATCGGACAATTTTTCATCCGTGGGCGCCGACGTTTCCGGCGCCATCAGTTTCAGCACCTCCCCACCCTTGACCGGCTGGGCCGCCTGCGGGGCAGCAGCAGCCGGCTTGGGCGCGGCTGCCGGCTGCTGCTCGGGACTGGCTTGTGCCGCGGGGGGCGCCGCATTGGCAGCGAGTGCAGAGGCCGGAGCCAGCAGATGACGGGCCTCGGCCGGAGCAATGGCACGAATCTTGGCCGCCGGTGGCACCTTCAGGTTGACGGCGGCCTTGATGCGGTTTGGGTCCCCGGCGATGAAAGCCGAAGGATTGTTCTTGACCAAGGCAGCCATGGTTTGTTCGAGGGTGGCGCCTTGTGGCCGCACCTGAGCCGCCAGCGTATTCAGCGTCGCTCCCGGAGCCACGTAAAGCGAATCGGCAGAGGTACGTCTTGGCGCTACCGCACCCTCGCGGGCCACGTTGCCACGGTATTGACTAGCGAGACTAGGCGCCGCCTTTGGCAAGGACTGAACAAAGGAGGGCTTGTTGTTGACCTGATAATCGATCGGGTCGAGTAAAACGGTGTACTCGCGCACCGAACGCCCAGAACTGGTTCTAGCCTCCACCACAAAGCGCAAATACGGCTCGTTGATCGGGGCGGAAGACGAAACGCGAACGATGGCACCTCTTCCACTCGGCTCCACCGAAAACTTCAGCGAACTCAGAATGCCCGAATAATCGACGTTAAGGTCCCGGAAAGTGTCCATTCCGGCCAGGCCGACCCGTGCCGAGGACAGTTCGGCGGCATTAACATCGGTCAGATTGATCTCGGCGCGAAATGTTTCACCCAGATAGGATCTGACATTGATTTTCCCCAGCCCCGCCCAAGCATTAGCGGAAAAAAGTACCGCAACGGCGAGAGCGCTCAGCTTCATTTTTGCCCGATTTGCCACAGTTCACCTTCCGGCAACAACCTGCTTAGATGTTTTTTTCAACAACTACCCCATAGTGAAGGCAGTCCTTTATCAGTGCCATCTTAGGCTTTAACAAGCTCTTTAGCTAGATTTCATACCAAGAAAAAAGGCGGCAAAGACTGCCGCCTTGTTCCTTTATCCGAAGTGCCCTGCATTTTGCAAAGCTTCGGCCACAGTGACGCAGCTCATTGCCGCGGCGGCTCTGACGTTGTCAGCCGTAAGCCAGAAGCTGAGGGTCTTTCCGGTACGGCGGACACGGCTTACCCAGACCCGGTCGTTGCCGGCGACTTCCATTGGCGAGGCATAGCCATCCGCCTGCTGCGGCTGGTCCACCACGTGCAGCCCGAGCGATGCAAACAGGTTCCGGGCACGCGAAACCTCAACTTCGGTATCGGTTTCCACCGTGACCGACCACGCGTGGCCAAAGAACACCGGCACCCTGACACAGGTCGCCTCGACAGCGAGCTCATTGCTGCCGAACAGACGGTGCAGTTCATTGACGATGGACGACTCTTCTTCAGTCGCGCCACTCTCGTTGGCATCACCGATCTTGGGCAGCAGGTTGTAGGCGATGCGCTTGGCGTAGACTTCGCACTCGGCCTCGCGCTGGGTGAACAGCGCCGTGGTCTGATTGGCCAGTTCCTCGAGCGCGGCCTGACCGCTTCCGGATACGGATTGGTAGGTGGATACCGTCACCCGTTTCAGACCATGCTCAGCCAGCGCCTTCAAGGCGATGGCCAGCGGCGTGACCGTGCAATTGGGTACGGCGATCAGGGCGCTCTCCGGCAGGTCGGCCACCAGGCTACCGTTCAGGGCAGGAACGAGCAGCGGCACTTCATCATCCTGGCGATAAGCCGAGCTGAAATCGATGACGGTGGCGCCTGCCTCGCGCGCCAGCGGCACGTACTGCCGAGAAATCTCACTCCCCCCCACGAAAATGGCCAACGGCGTCACCTCGAAGCCAAACTCGTCGACCGGGTGAACATTCAGCTCAAGGTTGCCAAAGGAGACGGTTTCCCCATCGTGATCCTGGGTATCCACGGCAAACACGCGGCTAGCGGGGAAGTCACGGCTGGCGAGCAAGTCGAGCACGGCCTGGCCGACGAGACCGGTTGCTCCAACGACGGCAACCTGAATGGGATGAGACATGGTGAATTCCTGTTAGAAATGCATAAAGGGCGCAAAGCGCCCTTTGGGAAAAACAGAACCGGCACTCAGGCCGGTTCGAGCGATGAGCGTATTTTAACGCTCAATCAGGATGCGCAGCATGCGGCGCAGAGGCTCGGCAGCCCCCCACAGCAACTGATCACCGACGGTAAAGGCGGACAGGTAGTCGCCGCCCATGGCCAGCTTGCGCAGACGGCCCACTGGCGTGGTCAGCGTGCCGGTCACGGCAGCCGGGGTCAGATCACGCATCGAGGCTTCGCGGGTATTCGGTACAACCTTGGCCCACGGGTTGGCGGCAGCCAGCATCGCTTCGATCTCGTCGAGCGGCACGTCCTTCTTCAGTTTGATGGTCAGCGCCTGGCTGTGGCAGCGCATGGCGCCGACACGCACGCACAGGCCATCCACCGGTACCGGGTTGGCCGAACGACCGAGAATCTTGTTGGTTTCAACGCCGCCCTTCCACTCTTCCTTGGACTGGCCGTTACCGAGATCCTTGTCGATCCACGGGATCAGGCTGCCTGCCAGCGGCACACCGAAGTTCTGGCTCGGGTAGTCGTCCGAGCGCAGGAAGTCGGATACCTTGCGATCGATGTCGAGGATGGCGGAAGCCGGATCGGCCAGCTTGTCGGCCACCTGGCCATGAATAGCCCCCATACCGGAGATCAGCTCGCGCATGTTCTGCGCGCCAGCACCCGATGCCGCCTGGTAGGTCATCGAGGTAACCCACTCGACCAGGTCGTTCTGGAACAGGCCGCCCAGCGCCATCAGCATCAGCGATACGGTGCAGTTGCCGCCGACGTAGTTCTTCACGCCGTTCGCCAGGCCGTCCTTGATCACGTTCATGTTGACCGGATCGAGAATGATGATGGCGTCGTCTTCCATGCGCAGCGTGGAGGCGGCGTCGATCCAGTAGCCTGTCCAGCCGGCGGCACGCAGTTTCGGGAACACCTCGGAGGTGTAGTCGCCCCCCTGGCAGGTGACGATGGCGTCCATCGCCAGCAGATCATCGATATTCTTGGCATCTTTCAATGCCGGCACGTCACGGCCGATATCGGGACCCTTGCCGCCAACGTTGGAGGTGGTGAAGAACACCGGCTCGCTGATCTGGGCAAAATCGTTTTCTTCACGCATGCGCTGCATCAGCACGGAACCGACCATGCCGCGCCAGCCAACAAAACCTACTCGCACGATAAATATCTCCTGAATGTCGTCGGATAGAGGAAGCTATTTCGCCGGCCTGCTCATCGAGGCCGGTCTTATCTGATGATCAACCCCATTGTGCAGGGCAACAGCGGCTCACACAATGGGGTTGGCGCGTTTTATTTGAACCGCATTTGCCACGCCACTAGAGTCGCCAACAAAACCCAGCGCAGCGGTCTTGGCTAGGCGCGCGGCCGCAGACAATTAGTACGGCAAGTGCTTGCTGGGCGAGTCTCCGCTAGAGATTCGCACGCGAGCGCAACAACGCCAAGAGGGTTTTGTTAGCGGCTCTTACAGCGCGGCGACCACGGCGTCGCCCATGCCCGAGCAGCTGACTTTCTCGCAGCCCGCCTCGAAGATATCGGCGGTACGGTAGCCTTGCTTCAGCACCGTCTTCACCGCACTCTCGACACGCAGGGCCGCCTCTTCCTGACCGAAGGTGTAACGCAGCATCATGGCGGCGGAGAGGATGGTGGCGAGCGGGTTGGCCAGGTTCTTGCCGGCGATATCCGGCGCGGAACCGTGCGAAGGCTCGTACAGGCCCTTGTTGTTCTGGTCGAGCGAGGCCGACGGCAGCATGCCGATCGAACCGGTCAGCATCGAGGCTTCGTCGGACAGGATGTCGCCGAAGATGTTGCCGGTGACCATCACGTCGAACTGCTTGGGATTACGCACCAGTTGCATCGCGGCGTTGTCGACGTACATGTGGCTGAGCTCCACCTCCGGATACTCGCGCGCCACGTCGATGAAGATTTCCTTCCAGAACTCGGTGGTTTCCAGCACGTTGGCCTTGTCCACCGAACACAGCTTTTTGTTGCGCTTCATGGCGATGCCGAACGCCACGTGGGCGATACGGCGGATTTCGCTCTCGCTGTAGCGCATGGTGTTGTACGCCTCGCGCTCGCCCAGCTCGTTGACGGCGATGCCACGCGGCTGGCCGAAGTAGATGTCGCCGGTCAGCTCGCGCACGATCATGATGTCGAGACCCGACACCACTTCCGGCTTGAGCGTGGAAGCGTTGGCCAGTTCGGGGTAGAGAATGGCCGGACGCAGGTTGGCGAACAGGTTGAGATCCTTGCGGATCGCCAGCAGGCCGCGCTCCGGGCGCAGCGGGCGGTCGAGGTTGTCATACTGCGGACCGCCCACGGCGCCCAGCAGCACGGCATCGGCGGCGCGGCACAGCTTCTGGGTGAATTCCGGGTAAGGCTGGCCGAAGGCATCGTAACCGGCCCCGCCCAGCGGTGCCTCTTCCATTTCCAGCGGCAGGCCATCCTGACGCAATACGTCCAGCACGCGGCGCGCCTGGGCAATGATTTCCGGGCCGATGCCGTCACCGGGCAATACTGCAATTTTCATAATCGTGTCCCTTGCTTTCTCTTTAGCATGGACGGACAGCAGGGCTGCCCGCACTGGCCGGAATCAGGCCAACAACCAGGGCTTCTCAGCCTTGAGCTTTTCCTCGTAGGCGCGAATCTTGTCGGCCTGCGCCAGGGTGAGGCCAATTTCATCGAGCCCGTTGAGCAGGCAATGCTTGCGATGCTCGGTAATATCGAAGGCGAAGGATTGACCGGACGGGGTGGTCACGGTCTGGGCCGCGAGATCGATGTCCAGACGGTAGCCTTCGGTTGCCTGGCTTTCCTTGAACAACTGGTCGACCGCCTCCGCCGGCAGCACGATCGGCAGCAGGCCGTTCTTGTAGCAGTTGTTGAAGAAAATGTCGGCGAAGCTCGGCGCGATGACCACGCGGAAACCATAATCTTCCAGCGCCCACGGCGCGTGCTCGCGGCTGGAGCCGCAGCCGAAGTTCTCGCGCGCCAGCAGCACCTGGGCACCGGCGTAGCGCGGATAGTTCAGCACGAAGTCCGGGTTGAGCGGGCGAACACTGTTGTCCATGCCCGGCTCGCCGTGGTCGAGATAGCGCCATTCGTCGAACAGGTTCGGGCCGAAACCGGAGCGCTTGATCGACTTGAGAAACTGCTTCGGGATGATCGCATCGGTGTCGACATTGGCGCGATCGAGCGGGCACACGAGCCCGTTCAATGTGGTAAATGCTTTCATTGTTCCTGTAGGGCCAAGCCCTCTCCCAATACGTTAGTTGCCTTGCGGTGCCGTGCCGTTGACCACGGGGGCCGGCGGGCTCGGACGCGTCGCATCGTCTATCTTGTCGCCCACGCGCTTGGCGGTATCCGATACCGCTTCACCGCCGCGCTGCACGGCGTGGCCGACCGCTGCGCCACCGCGATGCAGGGCATGGCCGACGGCCTCGCCGCCCTGGTTGATGTCCTGACCCAGGCCGTGCACGGTATTGCAAGCGCCAAGCAGCAGGACACCCGTCAGCGGCAGCAAACGGCGCAGCGCGCGCTTAGAAATGACTAACATCGACGAAGTGGCCTGCAATCGCGGCGGCCGCGGCCATGGCCGGGCTTACCAGGTGAGTACGCCCGCCCTGCCCCTGGCGGCCCTCGAAGTTGCGGTTGGAAGTCGAGGCGCAACGCTCGCCCGGCTGCAGGCGGTCGGCATTCATCGCCAGGCACATGGAGCAGCCCGGCTCGCGCCATTCGAAGCCGGCTTCGACAAACACCTTGTCGAGCCCTTCGGCCTCGGCCTGGGCCTTGACCAGGCCCGAGCCTGGCACCACCAGCACCTGCTTGACGTTAGCCGCCTTCTTGCGCCCCTTGGCCACGGCGGCGGCTTCGCGCAGGTCTTCGATGCGGCTGTTGGTACAGGAGCCGATAAACACCACATCCACCGCGATCTCGCTGATCGGGGTGTTGGCCTTGAGGCCCATGTAGGCCAGCGCGCGCTCGATGGAACCCTTCTTCACCGGGTCGCTTTCCTGTGCCGGATCCGGTACGTGGCCATTGATGTCAGTCACCATTTCCGGCGAGGTACCCCAGGTCACTTGCGGCTTGATCTCGGCGGCGTCCAGCGTGACCACGGCGTCGAAGTGCGCACCTTCGTCGGAATGCAGCGTGTTCCAGTAGGCGACTGCCTTGTCCCACGCTTCGCCCTTGGGCGCAAACGGCCGGCCCTTCACGTAATCGATGGTTTTCTGGTCGACCGCCACCAGGCCGGAGCGGGCACCGGCCTCGATCGCCATATTGCACAGCGTCATGCGGCCTTCCATCGACAGGCTCTTGATCGCCTCGCCACCGAACTCGATGGCGTAGCCGGTACCGCCGGCGGTGCCGATTTTTCCAATAATCGCCAGCGCCACGTCCTTGCCGGTGATGCCGGCGGCCAGCTGGCCATCCACGCGCACCAGCATGTTCTTGGATTTTTTCGCCACCAGGGTCTGGGTGGCCATGACGTGCTCGACCTCGGAGGTGCCGATGCCGTGCGCCAGCGCGCCGAAGGCGCCGTGCGTCGAGGTGTGACTGTCGCCGCACACCACGGTCATGCCCGGCAGGGTGGCGCCCTGCTCCGGCCCCATCACGTGCACGATGCCCTGGCCCTTGTCCTTGAACGGGAAGTAGGCCAGTGCGCCGAATTCCTTGATGTTGCTATCCAGGGTTTCGACCTGCTGGCGCGAGATCGGATCCTTGATACCCTCGTCCCAGTGATCGGTCGGGGTGTTGTGGTCGGCGGTCGCCACGATGGACGATACTCGCCACGGCTTGCGGCCGGCCAGTTTCAGACCTTCGAAGGCCTGCGGGCTGGTCACTTCGTGCACCAGGTGGCGATCGATATAAAGAAGCACGGTGCCGTCGGCTTCTTCCGTCACTACGTGGCTGGACCAGAGCTTGTCGTAAAGGGTCTGCGCGGTCATGTCTCTATGTCTTGTCGAAATCTAACGGTGGCGAAATAGCGTGAAATCCATTCTGGCATAGCGTTTACCCCTCATTCAAGCAAACCTTGCCGCAATGCAAAAACGCCAGTTTGAAACGTTCGACGGCACCTAAAGGAACCCGGCGCCATCCGGTTCGCCGCGTCAACATCACCTCCACGGTACCGCGATGACAATGTCGAAACAGAGCGGTGAACCCAGCCTCTGAAGATCAGGATAAAAAACGCTGGCTACTGGAACAAGCCTCTATTTTATCCTAGTATAAAACCCTACCAGCCTTCGCCAGACGATACCCCATGCCGCCACACAATCTTGGCCAGTTCATCCGCAAACACCGTGAACGCCTGCAGCCGGAAGACGCCGGACTGCGCACCACCGGGCGACGCCGCACACCCGGTTTACGACGCGAAGAACTGGCTCAACTGTGCGCCGTCAGCCCCACCTGGATTACCTGGCTGGAACAAGGCAGGGAGGTGTCGGCATCGACCGAGGTGCTGTCCCGCCTGGCCGAGGTGCTGCAACTGACAGCGGCGGAAAGGCATTACCTGTTCACGCTGGCGGGCAAGCTGGATTTGTCCGGCGTACAAAGCGATGCCAGCGCGGCGGACGCCATCGTGGCCAGCGTGGCACACGTCACCGCCCCCGCCTACGTGCTCGACCGGCAGTGGAATGCCCGCGCCTGGAATGCCGCGGCGGAGCAGCTGTTCCATGGCTGGCTGGACACTGGCGCCGGAACGTCGGCACGCAATCTGCTGCGTTTCACTTTCCTGGCGCCGCAGGCGCGGCACCTGATCGACAACTGGCCCTACCGGGCCAAGCGCCTGGTGGCGGAGTTCCGTGCCGACTGCGGCCGCAGCGTCGACGATGCCGAGATGCAACCGTTGATCACCGAGCTGTGCCAGAGCAGCGCCGAATTCACCGCGTTCTGGCAGGACTACGAGGTCACCGGGCGTGAAGGCGGGATACGGGTGTTCCAGCACCCACAACGCGGTCGACTGGTGTACGAACAGGTCACCTTTTACCCGGCTACCCGTCGCGACCTCAAGCTGGTGATGCTGCTACCGGCCCTGCCCTCCCCTTGAGGCGGCATCTCCGGCTCTTCGGCCAACGTTTGAAGTGCATGGCCAACAGCGTGGCCCCGCCTCAGGAACCATTCTTGAAACGCTGGATTTCGCGTCGATCCTTCTTGGTCGGGCGACCAGCACCGTGCGGGAAGGACACCCGTTCGGCCTTGAGCAAGGCCTGCTTCTCCTCGCGCGCCAGTCGCGAGGCTTCGCTTTCAGCGTACAACAACTGCGCCTCGCTGGCCGAGCGTCGCTGCGCGGTCAAAGTTCGCACCTCGATATCGTACTCCAGCTGGTTGATCCGCAAGTGCAGGCGGTCCCCCACCTTGACTACGCGCGAGGCCTTGACCCGTTCCCCGCCCAGCGTCACCCTGCCCAACTCCAGCGCTTCGTGCGCCAGTTGCCGGGTCTTATAGAAGCGCGCCGCCCACAGCCACTTGTCGAGTCGGACCTTGCCTTCCTCGTCCGGCGCAGGATTTTGCCGGCTCATTCGACCACGCTCCACTCGGCCGACACCCACCCCTGCAGATCGAGTCGCAGGCGGTCGCCCGGCTTGACCGCCGCGACGCCCTCCGGGGTGCCGGTATAGATAAGGTCCCCCTCGCTCAGGCCGTAGACCGTGGAAAGGTAATGGATGATGGCGGGAACGGAAAACAGCATCAGACGGGTATCGCCCCGCTGACGCGTCTCGCCGTTGACCTGCAGGGTAAACTCGAGGTGCCCCGGGTCCGCGACGCGTTCCGCGGGAACGAAGGCCGAAACCGTGGCCGCACTGCGAAAGCCCTTGGCCTTGGTCCATGGTAGACCCTTTTGCTTGGCAATACCCTGGACGTCGCGCGCGGTCATGTCGAGGCCGATGGCATAGCCCGCCACATGCTGCAGCGCGGCAGATTCAGGGATGTCCTTTCCACCCTTGCCAATCAGCAGCACCAGTTCACATTCGTGATGAACATCACCGGAATAGGCCGGCAGCCGAATCGGCTCGCCTTCAACGGCCAGCGCCGACGTCGGCTTCAGGAACACCAGCGGTTCCGCCTCGACGGCGTTGCCGAGTTCCGCCGCATGTGCGGCGTAGTTCCGGCCGATACAGAACACATTGCCCACGCGGATGCTCTGCCCGTTCAATTGAACTACCGCCATACTTTGACTCTCCCCTGGTTAAACACGGCTAACGGCAACTCTCAACTATAGCGCCGAAGCCCCGCGAACGGCAGTGCGGACAGACGCAGATTGCACGTGACAACGACCACGCCGTCATATATTATTTTGTTGCACTGCAACATTTGCTGGTCTGCAACAAAACCTCTGGCGTGAATGGTCGTTTCGTGTGAAATTGTCATTTACCACTGTTAGAGTTTGCCAAAACCAGCAGCACCCTCAGGGGGCCCGCGCGTCAGGACAAGCTGATCGGCGGACTGCCCCGACAGATACGCGCAAGGAGAGTACATTGAGCCAGGAAGCACCCATCTCGCTTGAGAAGTTTTTTGCCAGCCTCTCCGAGGCCAATCAACAGTGGATGCAGCAGTTCGTCAATTCCCTGACGCTGGGAGGCACCATGGGCGCTCCTGTCGATGGCGCGGCCAACCCGTGGGCAGGCATGATGAACCATGCCAACCAGCTGTTTGCCATGCAGAGCCAGCTCTACCAGCAACAGATGGGCCTCTGGATGAAATTCCTCGGCCAGGGCAACGCCTCTGGCGACGAAGCCCCCGCCCCGAACAGCGACCGCCGCTTTGCCGCGCCGGAGTGGAACGATCACCCGTTCTACAGCCTGCTCAAGCAAAGCTACCTGGCCACCTCGAAGTGGATGACCGAACTGGTCGACCAGGCCCAGCTGGACGCGGAGGCCAAGGACAAGCTGACCTTCATCACCCGACAGTACATCGACGCCATGGCGCCGACCAACTTCATGCTGACCAACCCCGAGGTGATCAAGCGCGCCATCGAGACCAAGGGCGAGAGCCTGTCCGAAGGCATGAAGAACATGATGGAGGACATCAAGAAGGGTCACATCTCGATGTCCGATGAAAGCAAGTTCGAGATCGGCGTCAACATCGTGACCACGCCCGGCGAGGTCGTGTTCCGCAACGAACTGATCGAGCTGATCCAGTACACCCCGACCACGGAAAAGGTTTACGAAAAGCCGCTCCTGATCGTTCCGCCCTGCATCAACAAGTACTACCTGATGGACCTGCAGCCGGACAACTCGATGGTGCGCCATTTCGTGGCCCAGGGTTACCGCGTGTTCCTGATTTCCTGGCGCTCGGCCACCCCGGAGATGAAGCAGTTCACCTGGGAAACCTACATCGAGAAGGGCGTCATCGCCGCCGCCGAGGCGGTCAAGAAAATCACCCGCCAGCCCTCGATGAACGCCCTGGGCTTCTGCATCGGTGGCGTCATCCTCACCACGGCGCTGTGCGTGATGCAGGCCAAGGGCATGAACTGGATCGATTCCGCCACCTTCATGACCTCGCTGCTCGACCATACCGATCCGGGCGAGATCAAGGTGTTCATCGACGAGAACGTGGTGCGCAGCCGCGAACAGAAGCTGGCCAGCGGCGGCATCATCAGCGGCAAGGAGCTGGGACGCACCTTCGCCTCGCTGCGCGCCAACGATCTGGTGTGGAACTACGTGGTGAACAACTACCTGCTGGGCAAGACCCCGGCACCGTTCGACCTGCTCTACTGGAACAACGACGCGGTCGACCTGCCGTTGCCGATGCATACCTTCTTCCTGCGCGAGATCAACCTCAAGAACTCGCTGACCAAGCCGGGCGCCATCACCCTGTGCGGCGTACCGATCGACGTGTCGAAGATCGACATCCCGGTGTATATCTTCGCCGCCCGCGAAGATCACATCGTGCTGTGGACCTCGGCCTACTCTGGCGTGAAGTACCTGACCGGCACGCCAAGCCGCCGCTTCGTGCTCGGCGCTTCCGGCCACATCGCCGGTTCGATCAACCCGGTGACCAAGGACAAGCGCAACTACTGGGTCAACGAAGCCCTCCCGGCAGACCCGGAAGACTGGCTGGAAACCGCGGAAAGCCGTCCGGGCAGCTGGTGGAAGGACTGGGACGCCTGGCTCGCTCCGCAATCGGGCAAGCAGGTAGTCACACCCAAGACCATGGGCAACAAGGAACTGCCCCCGCTCGAGCCGGCACCGGGGACGTACGTCCGCGCCAAGGCCCTGCCGGCGGTGGTGGCCTCGCTGCAATGATCCGGACCCGGTCCCGAGCGATCGGGGCCGTTTTCAACATGCCATTGTCGGCCCAAGATGCTGGCAATTTTAGTTCAATGAACGGAGAAGACTGATGGAAGAGATCGTTATCGTCGCTGCTGGCCGCACCGCTGTCGGCAACTTTGGTGGCTCGCTCGCGAAGATTCCGGCGCCGGAACTGGGCGCCACGGTGATCAAGGCCCTGCTGGAAAAGACCGGCATCGCCCCGGAACAGGTCTCCGAAGTGATCATGGGTCAGGTGCTGACCGCCGGCGTCGGCCAGAACCCGGCACGCCAGGCACTGATCAAGGCCGGCATTCCGGTCCACGTGCCGGCCATGACCATTAACCAAGTGTGCGGTTCCGGCCTGAAGGTGACCCACCTGGCCGCTCAGGCCATCGCCTGCGGCGATGCCGAGATCGTGATTGCCGGTGGCCAGGAAAGCATGAGCATGTCCCCGCACATTCTGCCGGGTTCGCGTGATGGCTTCCGCATGGGTCCGGCCACCCTGGTCGACACCATGGTGTACGACGGCCTGACCGACGTCTATAACCAGTACCACATGGGCGTTACCGCCGAGAACATCGCCGCCAAGTACGGCATTTCGCGTGAAGAGCAGGATGCCTTCTCCGCCGCGTCGCAGAACAAGGCGGAAGCCGCCCGGGCTGCCGGCAAGTTCGTCGACGAGATCATTCCGGTGATGGTGCCGCAACGCAAGGGCGACCCGGTTGCCTTCGCCACCGACGAATTCATCAAGGCCGGCGCTACCGCCGAAGGTCTGGGCAAACTGCGCCCGGCCTTCAAGAAGGATGGCACCGTCACCGCTGGCAACGCCTCCGGCGTGAACGATGGCGCCGCCGCGGTGATCATGATGACCGCAAAGAAAGCCGCCGAGCTCGGCCTGAAGCCGCTGGCCCGCATCAAGGCCTACGCTTCGGCCGGCGTCGAGCCGTCGATCATGGGCATGGGCCCGGTACCGGCCACCCAGCGCGTGCTGGAACGTGCCGGCTGGAGCCTGGGCGAAGTCGACCTGATCGAAGCCAACGAAGCCTTCGCGGCGCAGGCGTTGGGTGTGGCTCGCGAACTGCAGTGGGATGCCGACAAGGTCAACGTCAACGGTGGCGCCATCGCCATCGGTCACCCGATCGGCGCTTCCGGCTGCCGCATCTTGGTCAGCCTGCTGCACGAAATGCAGCGCCGTGACGCCAAGAAGGGTCTGGCCACGCTGTGTATCGGCGGCGGCATGGGCGTGGCACTGGCGGTCGAGCGCGACTGACTCCACCCCTGAAGCGCAGACAAGCCGGGAATGTTTTCCCGGCTTTTTTCATGCCATACGGCACTGACAGGCCGCGCGAGTCCCCTTATACTCGCTCGCTGCAAATCGGACCGGACGGCCATGACTTTCGCTGCACTCACCTTCCCCCTGCTTGGCCTTGCCCTACCCAGCCTGAAGCGGCTGCTCGGCGGTCTCGCTGCCGGCCTGCTGCTGATAACGGCCTGCCAAGCGGCGCCCAGGCTCGCCCTCTACACCGAGGAGTGGCCGCCCATGTCCTTTACCAACAACAGAGGGGTGCCGGATGGCATGGCCGTCGAGGTGGTGAACGAGATACTGCGGCGCACGGGACAGAACAACCCGATCGCCGTGGTGCCCTGGATACGCGGCTACAATCAGTTGCTGACCCGCCCCAACGTCCTGCTGTTCACCGTCGGGCGCAACGCCGAGCGCGAACGCAACATGACCCTGCTGGGGCCGATCGCCATGTCGAGCACCGTGCTGCTGGCGCGCAACGAAGACGTCCTGGCATTGCAAGCACTCGGCAGCGACATCCTGAAACGGGAAGTGGCCGCCTACCAGGGCAGCATCTTCGAGAGTACGGCGCGCAACAAGGGGTTTTCCAGCATCCGGGAGACCGGCAGCAGCGAGGAAGGTGCGCGCATGCTGCTCGCCAAGCGGGTGGACCTATGGGTGGAAGGGAATGTCGCGGTGGCCCAGACCCTGCAACGGCTAGCCATCCCGCCCGGCCGCGTGGCCCGCGTCATAACCCTGGATTCGCTCGACCTCTACCTCGCCTTTTCGCGCGGCACCGACCGCGAGACCATCCTGCAATGGCAGGCTGCGCTACGCGACATGAAGAAGGACGGTACCTTTCAGGCGATCCATCAGCGTTGGCTCCCCGGTGAAGCGCCGCCACTGCAGGTCATGCGCCTCGGACTCGAGCCCTGAAGAGACAAAAAAGCCCAACCGAACGGTTGGGCTTTTTGCTGTCGTCGAGAGCGCGCTTACATCGCGTCGAGCACCTCGATGCCGAGCAGGCCGAGGCCGCTCTGGAGGGTTTTCGCCGTCAATGCCGCCAGTTGCAGGCGGCTGGCACGCACTTCACCCTCGCTCTTCAGGATCGGGCAGGCCTCGTAAAAGCGCGAGAACAGCGTGGCGACATTGTACAGATAGCCGCACAGGTGGTGCGGCTGGCTGCTGTCGGCCACGGCGAACAGCACGTCTTCGAATTGCGCCAGCGCGACCGCCAGCTGCTTTTCCGCCACCTCGGTGATCAGTACCTTGGCCGCCGGGTCGAAGTCCTCGGCCTTGCGGAACACGCTCTGCACGCGTGTGTAGGCATACTGCAGGTACGGCGCGGTGTTGCCCTCGAAACTGAGCATGGCATCCCAGTCGAAGATGTAGTCGGTATTGCGGCTCTTGCTCAGATCGGCGTATTTCAGCGCGCCGATGCCCACCACCGCGGCGATCTGACGGCGCTCGGCTTCCGGCAGCTCCGGGTTCTTGCTGGTAACCAGTTGGAAAGCGCGTTCCACCGCCTCGTCCAGCAGTTCCACCAGCTTGACGTTCTCGCCGGAACGGGTTTTCAGCGGCTTGCCGTCCGGCCCCATGATGGTGCCATGGCCGATGTGCTGGAAGTCGGCTTCTTCCGGCAGCCAGCCCGCCTTGCGTGCGGTGCTGAACAGCTGCTGGAAGTGCAGGCTCTGGCGCGAATCGACCACGTACAGGCAGCGATCCAGCCCCAGCTTGTTCACGCGGAAGCGGATGGCGCCGAGGTCGGTGGTGGCGTACAGGTAGCCACCGCCCTGCTTCTGGACGATGAAGGCAGCCGGTTCGCCTTCCTTGTTCTTGAATTCGTCGAGGAAGACGACTTGCGCACCCTGGTCTTCGACCAGCAGGCCTTTCTGGCGCAGCTCTTCCACCAGTACCGGCAGGTCGTCGTTGTAGAAGCTTTCGCCGCGCACATCGTCGTCGTTCAACTGCAGGCCGAGCTTCTGGTAAATGGCGTTGCAGTGGGTCAGCGACAGCTTGACGAACTGCTGCCACAGTTTCAGCACTTCGGCATCGCCGGACTGCAGTTTCACCACATAATCGCGGGCGGTGTCGGCAAAGGCCGTATCTTCGTCAAAACGCTTCTTGGAGTGCTTGTAGAACGTGTCAAGGTCTTTGAGCTCAAGGTCGGCCTGACCGCTCTTGCTGATTTCCACCATGTAGGCTACCAGCATGCCGAACTGGGTACCCCAGTCCCCCACATGGTTCTGGCGCACCACATTATGGCCGATGAAGCTGTTCACGCGGACCAGCGCGTCGCCAATGATGCCGCCGCGCAGGTGGCCGATGTGCATTTCCTTGGCGAGGTTGACCGAGGAATACTCCACCATGACCTTCTTGGCGTCGACCTTGGTAATACCCAAGGCTTCATCGGCCAGCGCCGCTTCGGCGCGGCGGGCGAGGAAGGCCGGGTCGAGGTGGATGTTGATGAAGCCGGGGCCGGCGATTTCCAGCTTGCTGGCGATGCCCTCGAGGTCGAGCACGGCCAGCACTTTCTGGGCCAGTTCGCGCGGGTTGGTCTTGAGCTGCTTGGCGGCGGCCATCACACCGTTGGCCTGGTAGTCGCCGAATCCCGGCTTGCTGGCCGGCTGGACGTTGGCCGAAGCGTCAGGCGCGCCGGCGGCGGCGAGTGCAGCCTGCACCCGCGCGGAAATGAGTTGCAAAATGGTCATGTCGGTCCCGAAAGGTCTGGCACAAGCGGCTCGCGGCCCCTGCGCGATATCAGGGTGAAATTGTAAGCGCTCGCCACTGGCCAGGGCAAACTTTGCCGCAGTGCAGCGTACGGCGTTCAAAGCCAAGCGCGGCGCTCCAGGAGGAGACGCCGCGCCTTCGGCCAGCCTTGAGCCGTTGGTTCCGAACCAGTTCACGATCCGTCGCGAGCGGCCCTCAGCGGGGTGAAGAGCAGCGCAGGAACCGGGAAGGACACCGAGTCCATGAGGATCATGGCTGAGCGAATCTCCAATGGAGATTCGCACGCGCAGAGCCGCGCATGAGCCCCGATCAGAGATGCGCAGCAGGATCGTGGATCGGTTCTCAGAGGAGGCGCGCGATCAGCGCCTTCTCCATCCCTTCCATGCCCGGAATCTTCACCTTGACGCCGTTGCCCGGCGCCACCTCGGTGGCCGCGCCGTCGCGCGTCATGGTGGCAAGGTCGACGATGCGGTTGCCGCTCGGGTGGATGATTTCCAGCTTGTCGCCGACAGCGAAGCGGTTCTTCACGTCGATCAGCGCCCAACCCTCGCCGTCCACTTCCAGCACTTCGCCGACGTACTGGCTGCGCTTGGCCTGGGAGTGGCCGGTGAGGTAGTTCTGGTATTCCTGGGTCTGGTGACGCTCGAGGAAGCCCGGGGTATAGCCACGGTTGGCCAGGCCTTCGAGGTCGGACAGCAGCGAGAAGTCGAACGGGCGGCCGGCGACGGCGTCGTCGATCGCCTTTCGGTAGGCCTGGGCGGTGCGCGACACGTAGTAGATCGACTTGGTACGGCCTTCGATCTTGAGCGAGTCGACGCCGATCTTCACCAGTTTCTCCACCTGCTCGATGGCGCGCAGATCCTTGGAGTTCATGATGTAGGTGCCGTGCTCGTCCTCGATGATCGGCATCAGTTCGCCCGGACGGCTGCCCTCTTCGATCAAATAGGTCTTGTCGGCCAGCGGGTGGCGCTCGGCACCGCCACAGGCGGCGAAGCTCTGGTTGGCTTCTTCCAGCGCCTTGTTGAAGTCGAACTTGATGGTCTGCACGTCGCCGGCATCGTCGCCCTGGGTGTCGTGCATTTTGTAGTCCCAGCGGCAGGCGTTGGTACAGGTGCCCTGGTTCGGGTCGCGATGGTTGAAGTAGCCGGACAGCAGGCAGCGGCCGGAGTAGGCGATGCACAGCGCGCCGTGCACGAACACCTCGAGCTCCATGTCCGGGCATTCCTGACGGATCTCGGCGATTTCGTCAAGGCTCAGTTCGCGCGACAGGATAACCCGGGTCAGGCCGATCTTCTGCCAGAACTTCACGCCCATCAGGTTGGTGGTATTGGCCTGCACCGAGAGGTGGATATTCACCTCCGGCCATTTCTCGCGCACCATCATGATCAGGCCGGGGTCGGCCATGATCAGCGCGTCCGGCTTCATGGCGATCACCGGCTCCATGTCGGCGAGATAGGTCTTGAGCTTGGCGTTGTGCGGCAGGATGTTGCTGGCGACGAAGAACTGCTTGCCGCGGGCATGCGCCTCTTCGATACCCTGGCGCAGTTCTTCCAGCTTGAATTCGTTGTTGCGAGCGCGCAGCGAGTAACGCGGCTGGCCGGCGTAGACGGCGTCGGCGCCATAGTCGTAGGCGGCACGCATCTTGTCGAGCGAGCCGGCGGGGAGCAGCAGTTCCGGGGCTTTCATCAGGCTTTCGGTTCCAGTTTTTCAGTGCAGCATGGCGCTGGCGGGCAGCGGCTTGAGGTCCGGCGCGACAAAGGCTCGGCGCGCGGTCTCGTCATGCAGTTTTTCTTCGGAATAGTGTTGCCGCAACAGGCTTGGCAGGTCGTCGCGCACGTCAGGGCAGCACGCCAGGAAGGCGGGCCAGTCGTCCAGCAATTCCGGCTTCGCGTCGAGGCGGCTATAGAGGATGGCCAGCGCCGCCATGGTCAGCGTGTGGTGGTACTTGTGCGCCGCGCCCTTGGCCATGGCGTAGCGCGACAGGGTACGGGCGCAACGTGCCGCCGCCTCGCGTGCCGGGTACTGGCGCCGGTAGGCCCAGGCCGCCAGCAGATGGGCTTCGTGGTTGAAGTCGGCTTCAGGCAGCGCCAACGTTTCCAGCTGTCGCAGCAACCCGTGGTGGTCCATGACGAGGAACACTCCTGAAGAGAGAAAAAAGAACAAGGCCCCACCGGCAGTGGAGCCTTGTTTTCGATCTATTGTGCGGCGCGATTATGCGCCCCGCCCCGGCCACAGTCAACTGCGACCCGCCCCAAACCCCGGGGTTTAAGATACTGTTTTGAATGCCATTTTTACTTCATGGTTTTTTCATCAGCGCCACCAGCGCGGTGAACTGCCCCACCACGCCGACCACCATCAGCCCAGACCAGAGCAGCGACGGCAGCAGACCGTTCGCCGAAGACGACTGCATGCCGGCGCCGGCCAGCGCCAGCAACAGGGTGGACAACAACAGCACTAGGATCGCGAGGCGGCGGTCCTGACGCAGGCGGCGGAAAAACAGTTGAAGCATGGCATGGCACCTTGTGATGAAACAGTCACGGCCCGACCCCCAAGGGGAGGCAGCGAGCCTTGTACAGCCCACAATTGTAATACGACGGCCGGCCTTGGCGCGCCTTGGCACACCGGACGGATTTTGCCCGCCAGACAATCACCCATCAGGCATAATGAGCGACCAGACCCCCGTTAGGAGCCAACCATGCTGTTCAGATCGAGCCTGCTGGGCGAAGTCGAGGTGGACGAAGCCACCACCCTGCTCTTCCCCCATGGTATTCCCGCATTTGAAAACTGCACCCGCTTCCAGCTGTTTCACGATCAGGACAAGGCCGAACCCAGCGTGTTCTGGATGCAGTCGCTCGACAACCCCGACGTTCTGTTCAGCGTGGTGTCGCCCACTGAATTGGGACTGCGCTACGAAATCGAGCTGAGTGAAGACGACGTGACCGCACTCGGATTGAGCCACCCGGAGGATGCGGCCATCCTGCTGATGGTGTACAAGCCGCAGGAGCAGGCCGACGAGGCACACCCGGTACTGGCCCCGCTCAGAGCCAACGTGCGCAACCCGCTGGTAATCAACCTGGCGGCGCGCCGTGGTTTGCAGAAGGCCGGGCTGGGGTGTGACATCCTGTTCCACAACCGCGGCTGAGCGCCTGTTTCATTAGCCGGCTGCGCCTTCCCTCATCCACAATGAAAACGGCCGCCCCATACGGGCGGCCGTTTTCATCCTTGCCAGCAACATGCAGACACAGAATCTACCCCACCAAGCGAGCGAGCCAAAGCAGATTGAGTGCCGCCAGCGCACAGGAACCGGAATGTACACGGAGTACATGAGGATTCCGTATCGCTGAGCGAATCCCTGCGTGCAAATCTTCGATTTGCTCAGCGATAGATTCGCACGCAGTGCTGCCGGCACTCAAGATGCGAAGGCGCAGCCGCCTGGTGGAATAGATTCTCAGCCCTTCAGCACCTCGGCCATCGCATCCGCCACATACTCGACGTTACGGCTGTTGAGGCCGGCGACGCACATGCGGCCGGAACGCACCAGGTAGACGGCGAACTCCTCACGCAGACGATCGACCTGCTCCGGGGTCAGACCGGTGTAGCTGAACATGCCGCGCTGCTTGATGAAGTAGCTGAAATCACGGCCCGGCACCTTGGCGGCCAGCACCTCATACAGCTTCTGGCGCATGGCCTTGATGCGCTCGCGCATTTCGGCGACCTCGCCCTCCCATTCCTGGCGCAGCACCACATCATTCATCACCATAGCGGTGACCTGGCCGCCATGGGTCGGCGGGCTGGAATAGTTGCGGCGCACCGTGGCCTTCATCTGGCCCAGCACGCGCCCGGCTTCTTCGGCATCCTGGCACACCACCGACAGGCCACCGCAGCGCTCGCCGTAGAACGACAGGTTCTTGGAGAACGAGTTGCTGACGAAGAAGCTGATACCGGCGTCGGCCATGGTGCGGATGGCATAGGCGTCTTCGTTCAGCCCGTCACCGAAGCCCTGGTAGGCGATGTCGAGAAAGGGGATCAGGTCGCGCTCTTTGACCACGGCGATCACCTCGCGCCACTGCGCGTTGGAGAGATCGACACCGGTCGGGTTGTGGCAGCACGGGTGCAGCAGCACCACGGTCTTGGCCGGCAACTGCTTGAAGCAGGTGATCATTTCGTCGAATTTCACGCCGCCGCTGACTGCGTCGTAGTAGGGGTAGTCGTGCACCACGAAGCCGGCACCTTCGAACATGGCGCGGTGGTTGTCCCAGGTCGGGCTGCTGACCCAGACTTCGCTCTCGGGGAAGTAGCGCTTCAACAGATCGGCGCCGATCTTCAACGCACCGGAGCCGCCGATGGTCTGGATGGTGGCGATGCGGTCGGACGTGACGGCCTCGTGCCCGGCACCGAACAGCAACTCCTGCACCGCCCGGCGGTAGTTGGCGGCACCTTCCATCGGCAGGTAGGCGCGCGGGCCGGCGGCTTGCACACGCGCCACCTCAGCCTTCTGCACCGACGGCAACAGCGGAATGCGTCCTTGTTCGTCGTAGTACAGGCCGATGCCGAGGTTGACCTTGTTCGGGCGCGGGTCGTTATTGAAGGTTTCGACGAGGGTGAGGATCGGGTCGCCGGCGTAGGCGTCAACGTGTTCGAACATGGTGCGGGCCACAGTCTCGTAGTGTTGGTTGATGAGCGAAACAAGCAGGCGCTAACCGTACCATGAAACGGCCGCCGAGGCGTAGTGCGGGACGGAGCACTTCGAGATGGCATCGCCCTGCCCCCCCCCCCCCCCCC